>CAZTCU010000081.1:0-9948 GCA_964612235.1 uncultured Rhizobium sp. | reverse complement strand
CCGGTCTCCAGCATCTGCTTGGAGGACTGGGCGAAGCGGCTCTCGTCGCGGTCGAGCGGCGGCAGGCTGAAGAGGCCAGGCAGCCACAGAAGCGCGCAGAGCACGAACAGGGCGGCGAACGGACGCTTGGCCGCGGCCTCGAAGAACCGGGCGGATTTCGCGGGCTGAGCGATGGCGAATCCCTCCGGCTGTTGGCATGGCCCCCGGCCCTGTATAAGGCCCGGCGCGCGGCGTGGGGAGTGCCACCGCCCCACCAATCTGAAAAGGCCACACCCGCCAGATGCCTGTTTCGCTTTCCGTTGTCGTGCCGGTGAAGGACGAGGCCGGGAACGTCGGCCCCCTGGCCCGCGAGATCGCCGCGGCCCTGACGGGCGAGGGCACGGAAATCATTTTTGTGGATGACGGCTCGACCGACACCACGGCGGCGGAACTGACCGCGCTAAAGGCCGAACTGCCGAATCTTCGCGTGATCCGTCACGGGCGCAACAGCGGCCAGAGCCGCGCGATCCGCACCGGCGTGCGGGCGGCGCGCGGGGATATCGTGGCGACGCTCGATGGCGACGGGCAGAACGATCCCGCCGATCTGCCCAATCTCGTTACGACGCTGAAGGCCAACGACAGGTTCGGAATGGTGTCGGGCGTCCGCGCAACACGGCGGGACACGTTCTCGCGGCGCTTGGCGTCCAGCCTCGCCAACGGCTTCCGGCGGCGCGCGCTGCACGACACAGCGATCGACTCCGGTTGCGGCATCAAGGCGTTCCGGCGCGAGGCGTTTCTCGCCCTGCCCTATTTCGATCACCAGCATCGCTTTATGACCACGCTGATGCTGCGCGAGGGATATGAGGTGGGATTCGCCGACGTGAACCATCGCCCGCGCCTGCACGGGCGTTCGAAATACACCAACCTGCAACGCATGTTTGCCGGGATCACCGACATACTGGGTGTGCGCTGGCTGCAGGCGCGCACCAAACCCGATCCCGAACCCACGGAGCTTTGAATGTCGCAACTCACCGGCTGGATCACGACCGAGCATATCTGGCTGCTGATCGGTTTCGCGGGACAGGGATTGTTCGCGTCGCGTTTCCTTGTGCAGTGGTTCAAGAGCGAGATTGAAGGCCGCAGCGTGATTCCCGTGGCGTTCTGGTATTTCAGCATCGGCGGCGGAATCATCACGCTCGTTTATGCGATCCATGTCGGCAAGGACGCGGCGCCCTTCATCCTCGGGCAGATCGGCGGGCTGGTGGTCTATGCGCGCAATCTCTATCTGATCTTCCGCGAGCGTTCGGCGCTGCGCCACGCAGCCAAGGCCGACGGGATGTGATAGAAGCCCCGAAGCTTTCCGGAGGCTTCGATGCGGTCCTTTCCCATGATCCTGCTGGCGGTGCTGCTTTACAACGTGGCCGCGTTCGGCGGCTTCCTGTTCGCGGGCGCCCCCGATGGGATGGCGAATCTTCTGAACGCAGGCCATCCGGTGAAGATGTTCTCCGGCGATGTGTGGAATTTCACGCTGGGCGACCTGCTTCTGCTGTTCGCGCTCGTCATGTTGTTCGTTGAGATCATCAAGGCCACGCGCACGACGAAGACGGAGGTCTTCAATCACGCCTTCTCGGTGCTCGTGTTCATCGTCGCATTGATCGAATTCCTGGTGCTGCACAATTTCGCGACCTCGGTGTTCTTCTTCATCGTGCTGATGTGCCTGTTCGACGTGATCGCGGGCTACACGATCTCCATCGTCGCGGCCAAACGCGATCTCGGTATCGCGGCAGTGACGCCCTCAAGCTGAAAAGAAAACGGCGCCCGTGAAGGCGCCGTTTCCGTTCGAATTTCCGCGAGAAACTATCTCACGCTCGCCAGTTCGCCGAGCAATCCGGCCGAGGCGGGATTTCTCACCTTGTGCGCGAGGATTTCGTTGAGGGTTACGGTGCGGCCGTAATATTCATTGTTCCAGCCTTCGCGCGGCTTGAGGACCGAGCCGTTGAGCGTCAGTCCGCCATACGCACCCTTGGCGCTTGTCCAGACGATGATGTCGCCGGAGAGATTGCCGCTGGTGGCACCTTCCGCGGACGCGCCGACAGTGACGACGGTGAGGCCCGCGCCCGCGCCGAACTTGAACTCGCTGCGTTCGACGGCGCGCAATGCCCTGTCGCTCATGATGAAGAGAACGAGTTGGGCCTGTTCGATGCCGATCTGGAAGCCGAACGAGGCCGAGCCCATCGTGTAGAACGCGGGCGAACTCCACCCGGCCTTGCCGTTGTGCGCGACGAGTACGCCGTCGCCGCCCTCGCCGCCGATGATGAAGCCGCCCTTGACGAGTTTCGGGATGATGAGCACGGCGCGCGCTCGCCTGATGAGATCGCGCGACGGGCCGAACGTCTGATCGTGTTTCATGTCGACGATGGTCGCCTGGGCGTTGGCGAGCACCGACTGCTGGTCCGAGGCGGCCAGCGCCGCCGACGAAACCATTACGCCCGCGAGCGTCACCGTCGCGGCAATCCTGGAAAGCAGTCTCATTGGTAATCCCCTTGATCGAAATGGTGGTAGCCCGCCAACCGACAGGATTGTCGGCAAGCGGGCCGTTCGACGTAAGAACGCAGGAGTTTCAAAAAAGCTGCGTAAGGGGGTCAGCTTACCTTCTCGGGGCGCTGATAGACCAGCGCCTTGCCGTCCCAGACTTCGATTTGTTTGGTACCTGAGAGCTTCATGGCATGCGCAAGGATCTTGGCCTGTTTGTCGTCCGTGCACAGTGCGGACAGCTTGGCGGCCAGCGAACCGTCGGTATTGAGATAGCAAATGTCGTAAGTGGGCATCGGTGTCACTCCTTCGACCACCCCCAATGCTCATATACAGGGTCGCGTACAGTGCCATGTAAGTCGAGTGACAATCATCGTCACAATCATCACGCTTTGCACGATTGATGACACGGGCGTCAGCATGAATCCGGATTCATCCCAGACCGTCTGGAATTGACGCGCGATGCAGGTGGACTGACAGACCAAATTCGCGATCACGAACGCCATCTGATGCGCACAAAAAAGCCGGGAGGTTTATCGCTCCCGGCTTCAATTTTGCGGCTCATGTCTTACCAGGCGTAGTCGTCGTACTCATACACCGGTTCGCGCACGACGCGCGTGTATTTGTAGTCCTTCCAGCAGCGGTCGCTGCCTTCCTCACATACCAGGCGATAGTGCGGATCGTAGTAGACGCGGCGATAGTAGTCGCGGTCGTACGGTTCTACCCGGCGGCAATCCTCGCCGTAGTTGTTGCAGTGAACAGCCCAGCAGCGGTCGCCGACGCATCGCGTACCGAACGATTCCGCAGACGCCCCGCCCGTCAGCATCATGACCGCGCCGAATGCAAGAAGTGTCACGACGGCGGCATATTTGAGCGGTGAAAGCATGGACGCAACTCCTTACGGCCCATCCAGCCCAAATGAGCGACTTCGCTCCGGCGGTTCCCGATGTGAGGAGCGCGCCGGTCTCGTAGGAAATGGATGAGTCTGGGGTCCGTTCCGCTTTACTCGTTCGCCTTGATTTCCGGGAACGCGATGTCGACGCGCTTCTGCCCCGAGGATGGAACAGTGAAATTCGCACTCTTCACCGGCGAATCGGCACGGCCCGCAAGCGACGCCGTGAGCTTGTAGGAATTGCCCGCGGGCGCCTTGAACAGCACCCACGGCGCCCAGCAAGTGAACTCGGCGACGGTGTTCTTGCCGTCGTTCAATTTCACATGCATGCCGGACAGGAATTGCGCGGCTGCGTTGGAAAATTCCACGCGCACCGGATAGCTCTGCCAGTCGAGATTGTCCTTCGAGGAACCCGTGCCGGTGCACAGCGCGGTGATGCCGTTCATTTCGACCGGCTTGTCCTGCGGCAACTTCTGGCCCGCGTCGCCGATATCGGTCGGCGCGTCCGGCTTGAGCGAATCCGGTGGGGGAAGAGGTGTTGCATGCGGCAAGGGCTGTTCCTCGCCCGACGGATCGGGCTGGGCCTCGACCGCATAATTCATGGCAAAGCCGGAAATCACCGCCGCCGCCACCGCACAGGTCGCCAGATTCGCTAATCGCATGACCGTCCTCCAATGTTGTGTTCGCACTATCCGTGAACCAATAGGGCTTGGCTTCGCCCGCGGGACGGGCAAAATCCGTCTTCCAATAACTTCGCGGAACCATAAGGGTTCCCAAAGATCGAGGGGAGGTATCCGATGAGGATTGTTTTGGCAGCGGCTATTTTGGCGGCGCTCGGTGCGACACAGGCCATGGCCGCATCCTCCGGCAGCGCCCGCCTGATCGGGCTGGACGGCAAGCAGGTGGGGACGGCGAAGTTCACGCAAGCAGGCCATGGGGTGCTGATCGAGCTGGACGCCCACGGACTGAAGCCCGGCCCCCACGCCGTGCACATCCACGCGGTCGGCCAATGCGACGCAAAGGCGAAGTTCGACAGCGCGGGCGGACATTTCTCGCCGCTGCCCAAGAATCACGGCTTCATGGACAAGCACGGGGCGCATGCGGGCGACATGACCAACCAGTTCGCCGACGCGAACGGAAACCTGCGCGCCTCGATCTACAATCCGAACGTGACGCTCAAGCGCGGCGAACGCTCGCTGTTCGACAAGGATGGCTCCTCCATCGTTATCCACGCGGCGGCGGACGATTACAAAAGCCAGCCCGCGGGCAATGCGGGCGGTCGCGTGGCGTGCGGTGTCATTGCGCGTATGTGAAGACGGCACGACATGGGCGCCACGCCGCCCATGCATGACGGAATCGTGCAAGGTGGGCGCGCGTATCAAAAAGAGGCGAACCATGCCGATCCTTCACCAGATGCAGATGTCGGGGAATTGCTACAAGATCCGGCTGGCGTCGCGGCAGCTGGGTATTGCCCTGTCCTTGAAAGACTATCCGCTGATGACGGGCGAGACGCGCAAGCCCGATTTCCTCAAGCTCAATCCCAACGGCCGCGTGCCGCTGCTCGAAATGGAAGACGGCCGGACTCTCGCAGAGTCGGGGGCGATCCTGTTTCTCCTCACCGAAGGCACACATCTTCAGCCTACGGACAAATGGGCCCGGGCCCAGATGCTGCAATGGATGTTCTTCGAACAGTACAGCCACGAGCCTTACATCGCGGTGGTCCGTTTCCTCGTCGCCTACGCGCAGCCGGAGCTTCTGGAGGAACGGCGCGCGCAATTACCCGCTCTGATTGAAAAAGGGTACGCGGCGCTCGGCGTGATGGAAAATCATCTATCGCAACACGATTGGTTTGCGGGGAATGCCTATTCCATCGCGGATATTGCGCTCTACGGCTACACCCATTGCGCCGGCGAAGGCGGGTTCGAACTGGAGCGTTATCCCGCAGTGCAAAAATGGCTTGCGCGCGTGGCGGCGGTGCCGGGCCATATCCCGCTTTCCGAAGCCTGGTAGTTGCCAGCGTCCAGTTGAGACCTTATACAAACCGCCGTTCGAGGCGGCGCCGAGCCAGTTCATTCCCAGCGCTGCCACCGGAAAACAAAACAAACCCGGTGCGAGAGGGATAGGACTACGCTTTCCTAAACATCGCTGCTTCGACAACCGTCGCGTGCATGGGGTGCGCTGCGGACATTTCGTTCTAGGAGAAAGCCGTCATGGCGACTACCGGTCAGGTCAAGTTTTTCAATTCGGCAAAAGGTTTCGGTTTCATCGCGCCAGAAGGCGGCGGCAAGGATGTGTTCGTGCATGTGAGCGCCGTCGAAGCGGCGGGCCTCAGAACACTGAACGAAGGCCAGCGCATCACCTTCGACGTCGAAGCCGACAAGCGCGGACCGAAGGCGGTCAATCTCAAGCTTGCCTGATCGGGATCAATCCGATTTTGCGAAACGGCGCGGAGTAGCATCCGCGCCGTTTTCATTTTGGCTGCCAGAGTTCGATTTTCGTGCCGTCCGGGTCCACGATCCAGGCGAACTTGCCGCTCGGATCGGTGTCGTCGCGCTTCAGAACCTTGACGCCCTTCGCCTCGATCCGCGCGAGGAATGCATCCATGTCGTCGACCGCGAAATTCACCATGAAGTCTTTGGCGGAGGGTGCGAAATAATCGGTGTTTTCCGGAAACGGCCCCCAGACCACCACAGGCGGGTGGCCAGCCGCATCGTAACGCAGCGCGGCTCCGCCCCAGCCCTCAAGCGCAATACCGAGGACATCGCGATACCAGGCGGCCAGCGCCTTCGGGTCCTTGCTCTTGAAGAAGATGCCGCCGAAGCCGGTGATCCGGCCGGGATCCGCGCTCGCCATGACTGGAATGACCATCGCCGCCGAAAGGATCGCAAACGCCAAATGCCGTGCCAGCATTGCAGCCTCCTGACTTGCGGACAGTCTAGACTTTGCGTGAGCGGGGAAACAACATGGCCATATGCGCGAAACCGAATTCGTCTTCGTCTATTCCACTTTCCCCGATGAGGCTTCCGCGCGGCGTGTGGCCGAGACGCTTGTTGCGCAGAAGCTCGCAGCTTGCGTGAACATCTACCCGCCGATGACCAGCGTTTACGAATGGCAGGGCAAACTGGAGACCGGACCGGAGGTCGCCGCCTTCATCAAGACGCGCGCGTCACTGGTCGACGACGTCATCAAGACGGCGCGGCCGCTCCACCCTTACACCGTGCCGTGCTTCCTCACCCTGCCCATCGAATCGGGCAATGACGATTATCTCGCCTGGGCGCGCGGCCAGACCAAAGCCTGACTGCCGCCGAATCGTTTGAAGGTGTATGGTCTGGCCGCCCGCATTCGACGGAGCGATTTCATCTAGGGGAGATTCGACCATGGATATGTCGCGTAGGCTTGCAGCGGAATTCATCGGTACGTTCTGGCTTGTTCTCGGAGGGTGCGGCAGCGCCGTGCTCGCCGCCGCCATTCCCGATCTCGGCATCGGTTACGCAGGCGTCGCATTGGCGTTCGGTTTGACGGTGCTCACGGGCGCTTATGCGCTCGGTCACATTTCCGGCGCGCATTTCAATCCGGCGGTGACGTTCGGAGTGTGGAGTGCGGGCCGCTTTCCCGCCGCCATGGTCATTCCCTATTGGGTGGCGCAGGTGATCGGCGGGCTTGCGGCGGGCGGCGTGCTCTATGTGATCGCCAGCGGTGCGGCGGGTTTCGATCCGTCGGCGGGCTTCGCCTCGAACGGCTTCGGCGAACATTCGCCTCACGGTTATTCGCTTCATGCCGCACTCGTCTGCGAGGTCGTGATGACCTTCATGTTCCTGATCGTGATCCTGGGTTCGACCTCGGAGAAGGCGCCGGTCGGGTTTGCCCCGCTCGCCATCGGCCTTTCGCTGACCCTGATCCACCTGATCTCGATCCCCGTCACCAACACCTCGGTCAATCCGGCGCGCTCGACGGGCGTGGCGCTCTATCAGGGAAGCTGGGCGGTGCAGCAGCTCTGGGCCTTCTGGCTGGCGCCGCTGGTGGGGGCGGGATTGGCGGGGCTGGCTCACCGCTGGCTCGCCTTCAGCGAAACGACACGTCTCGCCCCCAAGATGTGACAGCAAGCGGCCGTGCTCACGGGATGAGGACGGCCGCACCTGTCAACGCGCCGCTGCGCAAATCTGACAAGGCTTCATTTGCTTTTTCGAGCGGATAGGGGACCGTCTCGATATGGATATGCATCCTCGCGGCGAGAGAGAGGAATTCTTCGGCATCGGCGCGCGTGAGATTGGCCACCGAACGGATGGCGCGTTCCTCCCAAAGGATCGCATAGGGAAACGATGGTATGTCGCTCATATGAATGCCGCCGCAGACGACAGTTCCTCCCGGCTTCACGGCGCGTAACGCAGCGGGAACAAGATCGCCGACGGGCGCAAAAATGATGGCTGCATCGAGCGGCACCGGAGGGAGTCGATTGGAATCGCCCGCCCATACGGCGCCCATTTTTTGGGCAAATTCTTTTGCCTTGTCGTCGCCGGGCCGAACAAAGGCATAAACCTCTTGTGCTTTTGCACGAGCGACCTGTACCGCGATGTGCGCAGCGGCGCCGAAACCGTAGAGACCAAGACGCCTGCCCCCACCCGCTGCTTTCAGCGAGCGATAACCGATAAGACCGGCGCACAACAGCGGAGCGGCAGCTTCATCGGAATAACCTTCCGGTATGGCGAATGCGTAACGCGCGTCCGCGATGGTCGTGGACGCAAAGCCGCCGTCTATCTGATAGCCGGTGAAGCGCGCAGCGGGGCAAAGATTTTCCCGTCCGCTGAGGCAATACTCGCAAATTCCACAGGTCCAACCGAGCCACGGAATGCCGACGCGATCTCCCATCTGGAAGCGCTCGACACCTTCTCCCACGGCATCCACGCGACCGACGATCTCGTGGCCCGGAACGATCGGAAGCTTCGGATGGGTGAGATCGCCATCCACCACATGCAGATCGGTGCGGCAGACAGCACAGGCGGCAACCTTCAACCGGATCTGGCCCGGCCCCGGTGCCCGGTCGGCAAGGATTTCGGGCACCAGAGGGGCGCCGATCCGCGAAAGCAGCATTGCTTGCATCCTGCCTCCTTGCCTTTAGGTTCCGCCCATCATTCTATGCCCTCGCATGCGAGGCAGGAACTCCATTGGGATTTGAAGGACCGGGACGGGTTGAACCGCTGGACGGCGAAGCATTGCGCCACGCGCTGACGGCGCTCGCGCATGACACGGGCGATCAGGCAAAGCTGCGCAAGGGCGCGCTTGATCTCATCAAAACCCAATTCAACGAACAT
Source organism: uncultured Rhizobium sp. (assembly GCA_964612235.1). Classification (GTDB taxonomy): domain Bacteria; phylum Pseudomonadota; class Alphaproteobacteria; order Micropepsales; family Micropepsaceae; genus Rhizomicrobium. Next base: position 1,236 of record CAZTCU010000081.1, on the reverse strand, counting down.
CGCGCACTCATCAAGACCCATACCGAGGCAGGTACTCTGACAGGCATCGGAGCGGCGCGCGCGCTCTCCGAATTGCAGGACGCCATCATCCAGGTCATCTACGACCTTGCCGTCAAACATTTCTATTACGCGCAGAACCCGACAGCGGCCGAACGGCTCGCTGTGATCGCGACGGGTGGCTACGGACGCGGGCTTCTGGCGCCGGGATCGGATATCGATCTTTTATTCCTGCGGCCGTTCAAGCAAACGCCATGGGAAGAAAGCGTCGTCGAATTCATTCTCTACATGCTGTGGGATTTGGGCCTGAAGGTCGGCCATGCAACGCGCTCGCTCACCGAATGCGTGCGGCTTTCCAAACAGGACATCACGATCCGCACCTCGCTGCTGGAAGCGCGTTATCTCTGGGGCGACCAGGCGCTTTATGCCGAACTGCGCAAAACCTTCTGGTCTGACATCGCGGCAAAGACCGGCGCGGAATTCGTGCAGGCCAAGCTTGCCGAACGCGACGAGCGCCACAAACGGCAGGGCGAAAGCCGCTATCTGGTCGAACCGAACGTGAAGGAAGGCAAAGGCGGGCTTCGCGATCTGCAGACGCTCTACTGGATCGGCAAATATCTCTATCACGCCGACGACGCGGCCGATCTCGTCGATCACAACGTCTTCACGCGCGACGAATACAAGACCTTTCAGAAGGCCGAAGCCTTTCTCTGGAATGTGCGCGTGCATTTGCACTATCTCGTCGGCCGCGCGGAGGAACGGGTTTCGTTCGACGTGCAGCCCGAACTCGCGCCGCGCCTGGGCTATACCGGCGACACGCCGCGCCGCGCGGTGGAAGCTTTCATGAAGGACTATTTCCTCGTCGCGAAGGATGTGGGCGATCTTACGCGCATCTTCTGCGCCGCACTGGAAGTCCAGAACAAGAAGCCGCGGCAGTCGCTGTCACGATTGATCCCGGGCTTCCTCAAGCCCCGATCAAGTGAAGACGAGTTCTTCGTCGAGAACGGGCGCCTCAACCGGCGCGAAGGCAGCTACCGGCGCGATCCGGTGAATATGCTGCGCATCTTTCAGATCGCGGATGAAAAGAATCTCGACGCGCATCCCGATGCGCTGCGCACCATCACGCGCACGCTCGATCTCTTCACCGACGACGTTCGCAACGATCCCGTCGCCAACCGCGTGTTCCTCGACATTCTATGCTCGCGGCGCGATCCGGAACGCGCGCTCAGGCGCATGAAC
>CAZTCU010000080.1:0-10130 GCA_964612235.1 uncultured Rhizobium sp. | reverse complement strand
CTGGTGGTGATGCATATTGCCGATGGCGTGGACATCGTAGTAGCGGCCGCCGTCTGCGCCATCGGCCAATGAGTAGAACACGGCGTACCTGGCCTCCGGCGTCGGCTTCACCAGGTCGACGATATCGCGCATCGGAACCCCGCCCCATTCGGCAACGCCCGACCAGCCCTGGATGCAGAAATGCGTCGTGATCTGTTCCTGCTTTGGCATCGCCTGAAGTTGGGCGAGAGACAGGTCTTGCGGAAATTCCACCATGCCGCCGATGCGCAGCCTGTAGCTCGCGAAGTTTTCTTTCACAAGTTCATCGAACTCCCAGGAGTTGGGCATCGTGCCGTTCGGCCAGAAATAGGGAGATATGTCCTTGCTGGTGAGTTGCGAGCGCGGATCCCAACCCTCGGCCAGCCCCATGAGCCAGCCGACCAGGAACGCGCCCGCCCGTTGCACCTGACGGGCGTACCGAATGGTATAAGGCGAGACGACGAGCCATGCGATCACCAGGACCACCATAGCCAGCACGAACAACGGAAATCCGCTCCATGATGCATCATTGATGCCGCCGAACATGTGATTGGTGTTCTGCCGTAGGCCCGTGACGAACACCATCGCGCCGTGTGCCCCGATAAAGGCCACGAACCAGGCGAAGGAGAGGAAATGCACCGAACGCATGGCCTGCCGGTTGAACAGTCTGCCGAAACATCCCAGCGCGTTGGAGATTGCCGGGCTCTGCATGAGCCCGGTCGCGATGGAAACCGGTGCCGCGATAAACACGGTGATGAAATAGCTGAGTTGCTGGAGGCCGTTGTATCGGGTCCAGCTATGATCGACCGGAAAGTTCAGCGAAGCGTATTGGATCGCCGTCGAAAGTGCGGCCGGAAACACCTCCCACGTCAGCGGAACAAGCCTGTGCCACTGATCGGTGGAAAACAGCAGCGTATAAAAGGCAACACCGTTGATCAGCCACAACAGATTGACGGAGAAATGCCACCATCGCGCCAGCCCCAGCGAGTGGCGTAACCCCGGAATACCGAGCCAGCTCGGCAACGTTACGGAGTCGTCCTTGGCCGTCCAGATGCGGTCTTTGGGAACCGGAACCTGAAACCGGCCAGTCGGTTCCTGGTGTGCAATCACGCCTCCAGTAAAGTCGCGGATGGTCGGCGAGGATTTGCAGGCCGGCGCGCATGATGAACAGCATGAAGAACATGTTCAGGAAGTGTTGGACCTGCAGCCACCAGGGAAAGCCTGAATCCACCGACGGCGCCGACTGCGCGATACCGGGATGTTCTCGGATGAAAGCCTCTACATTCGGAATCTCCCGCAGGCTTTGCGCCAGAGCGATCAGGCAGAGCAGCGCCGCGGCGCCGATAGGGAGCGCCCACAGCGTATTGATCCAGCGGCCACCAATCCGTATCCGCGGGGCAATTCCCTGTTGCGGCGGCATCCAGTGGTTAAGGCGGATGCGGTCATCCGCATCGCTGAGGCTGGCACGGAGAGGTTCTGGCGAAGGAGGTAGCGAAGTCATGGTCAGCGGCCGATCGTTTTCATCGATCGCGCCTGGCAAGAAAGTCAGTCGCGAAGCTTGGTGAGTGCGGAACCTTTGTGAAAGGCAATGTGGTCCGTCTTGCTGCTTTTGATCTCATATTGGGGAACATCCGGGCTCGCGTGATGAGTGTAGCCCTTGTGTTCGACGTTGCGCGTGTGCACGCGGACAATTGTGCCGCTGACCCGTCCGGCTTCCGAGTTCCAGCTCACGCGATCACCGACTTTGAACGAGTGGCTCATAATAGCCTCGATGGTCTTGGGATTACGCTTTCTGCGGCCATCATGCGCTCCCATCGGCACCAAAGCAGCATGAATTTGCCGTTACCGGCTTTGGATTTCGCAGACGGAGGCCTACGCTTGGGGCTAACAGGCCCAGAACCACCTTGTCCATTGGAACCGTCACGAGTACCTTTTTCACCATAGGTCATTCGACCAGGACGATTGTCGAATTTGCCGACCTTTTGCGGGAGGCCGACGTCGATCTCGTTGTCGACGTGCGATCAATGCCACGCTCGCGCACCAATCCGCAATTCAACGAGCAAACCTTCCCGCAGGCGCTGGCGCCGTCTCACATCGGCTATGAGCATATCGCCGAACTGGGCGGCCATCGGGGAAAAATCGATCTCTCGAAACCTTCGCCCAACGCCTATTGGCGGGTGCGCGGCTTTCGCAACTATGCGGATTATGCGCTGACGGAGCCCTTCGCGACGGGCTTCGCGCGACTGCGAGAGCGGGGCAGCAGTCGGCGATGCGCGATCATGTGTGCGGAAGCGGTCTGGTGGCGCTGTCACCGGCGCATCATCGCCGATTATCTCCTGGCTGCTGGGGAGCGTGTGAGGCACATTCTGGGGCCACTCAACATAGATGAGGCGAGCATGACACCTGGCGCCGTCGTTCGTGGAGATGGAACGATCGTTTATCCTGCTGAAGGCTCGCAGATGGAATAAGCTGTCGATCGTTCAACTGAACGCAGCTTCGCGGCAATAGGCCAACGCCGCCATTCTGATCGCTTCGGATTGGGCGGGGTAGGTGTGTAGAACGCGCGACAGGTCGCGCATTCCAAGTCCGGCGCTCATCGCAACGGAGATCTCGTTGATCATTTCGCTGGCGCGGGAGGCCACGATCGTGGCGCCGAGGATGGTATCGGTTCCTTCCTTGACATGAATCTTGACATACCCGTTGTCTTGCCCATCGAGGATTGCCCGGTCGACATCGTGCATCATCACGGTGAAACTTTTGGCCGGAATGGAATTTCTTTTGGCCTCCCAGGCATGAAGGCCGATATGGGCGATTTCCGGATCGCAATAGGTACACCACGGGATCGTCAACCGGCTTTGGCCGTTTTCCTTTCCCGCCAGCGCGTTTTGAACCGCCATGCGCGCGGAAGCTTGCGCGACGTTCGTGAACTTATCCGATACGCAAACGTCACCGGCCGCGTATACGTTCTCGTTTGTCGTGCGAAGGAAATCATCGACCGTGACGCCTTGCGCGGAATCGCACTTTATCCCGGCGGCTTCAAGACCAAGGTCCGTGTTGGGCATCCTGCCGATGCTCAGAAGAATCGCGTCCGCCTCGATACAGTCCTTGACCTCGTTGTTCACCGTGTCGAGGCATTTCGTATCCCCTTGAAGATGGGCGCCGACGACGGTTGTATTCAGGCGAATGACCACCCCGTCGCGCGCCATCGAGCGCGACAGCATTTCGGCGGCGTCGCGTTCTTCGCGGGGAAGGAATTTCGGGTCGTTTTGCACGATGGTCACATGCGCCCCCAGCCGGCAATAGGCCTGTGCCAGTTCACAGCCGAGCGGGCCGCCTCCGATGACCACCAGCCGTTTGGGCAGTTCGTCTATTTCGAATATCGATTCACTGGTGTGATATCCCACTTGATCGAGGCCAGGAATGTTTGAGGGCCTGGGGCGCGCGCCGGTCGCAACCAGTGCTTTTCGGAAGTGCAGCGGGGTGCTCCCGACCAGAATATCCGTGAAGCCCGAAAAGCGCGCATCGCCAAAAAATAAATCCGCGCCAAGAGCCTGCAACCGCTCGGCGGAATGATACTCCGCAATGCGTGCGCGAATGCGGGCCATGCGCGCCATCACCGCGCCGAAGTTCAAGGCCGGCTCGGTGAAGCTTGAGGCGTAGAATTCCTCCGCTTGACGCTTCGCGGCGTAGGCATGCGCGGCGTGAATGATAGCCTTGGACGGGACTGATCCCGCGTTGAGCGAATTGCCGCCGAGCCGGTTTCGCTCGATCAGGGCAACCCTTAAGCCCAGCCGGATTGCCAGATCGGCCGCGGCCAGACCCGCGGGCCCGGCGCCGACAATGACCAGATCATAGGGATTGCGCGGTTCGGGATTGCGCCAATCCACAGGTCGCACATATTCGACGAGCTTGTTCTGGCTGTGTGGTTTCGGTGGTAGCGGCGTCGGTCCGTCGGTCATGGAGGCGTCAACCATCCTCCTTCGAAGCCCACGCGTTCCAGGCCGGTTCGGATATAGGTGCAACCCCGCAATATTCTCCAGATCAGGCCAGTTTTATAATTCTCGATCATCATCATGAGCAGTCCCTGGTCGAGCCCATACCAACCTTCGGAAACCCAACCGCCACCGTCGCCCACCAAGGTGGGATTGAACCCGCTCGCAAACCGTTTCTGCGGACACACCTGCGGATAGGCCGCCAGCAAATGGCGCGTTCCTGCGAGTGCGGCTTTCGGGTCGAACGGAAGGGTTGCGAGCATTGCCCAGGGCGCGATCGTTCCGTCATCCGGCCCAATCGGAACGCCGCGCGACATGTAGCCGAAGAAACGGCGGTCTCGTCCGTTTTCGCGCATCTCGCTGTCGCCGGGTCCGTCACCCGCCGTGATCCCCCAGAAATCGCTGCCATATCCGGCATATCCTCCCGGATTGTGGGCGCCATATTCGCGATGCACGCCGATGGTGCTTTTGGTGTTCTCGAAATAGTCGCTTCCTCGAATTCGCATGAACGTATCTTGAATGCCGCGAAAATCGATCCATGCGTGCGAGAACAGATGGGTGAACAACGGCCCCGAATACAGGACATCACGCGCCAGCATGTTCTCCCATTGATAGGTCACGCTCCAACCCGAATAACTCGCCGGTGAAAGCGGATGCGTCGGTGAGCCTGCGCCAAGGATGTAGAGGATCGTTGCCTCGTTATAACCTTCCCATCCATAATGGAGAAAGCCGCATTCCGGCTTCCAGCCTTGCGAAAGGGTCTCCATGCCGTTCTGTGCCCAACGCCAGTCGATGCGCCTGTAAAGCGCTTCCACCAGTTCGCGGATTTCGCGTTCGTCATCGCGATCGAAATAGCACTGAGCAGTAAGCATTCCCGCGACAAGCAGCGCGGTGTCGATCAGCGACAGCTCGCATTGCCAGACCCGGCGGCCGGCCTTCATGTCGAGAAAATGATAATAGAAGCCTTTGTATCCCGTCACATCCGGCTGATCGCTTTGCGGACTTTGCCAGAAGAATCGCAATGCTTTCAGCACACGCGTGGCGGCGTCTTTGCGCGCCATCCAGCCATTTTCCACCGCCGCCGGATAGCAGGAAAGGGCAAACCCGACCACCGCGATGCTGCAGGGCGACCCGTCACGCGACGTATCGGCGACAAGGCCCGTATCGGGATCGGTGTAATCCACAAAATAGTCGAATGCCGCGCGTTGCAATTCGTCCGTCAGGGCCTCGTCCGGCAATGATGAAAGTGCATCCACGTCAAACTCTAGCGGGGGCAGGTAAAATGTATGGCGGCCACGGATTGGGGCGGCACTACAACTTCGAGATTGAGCATGCCGGCTTCATAAGCGAAGGATAATGGCTCCGGATTCATTCGGGAAGCGTCGTTCAGGCTGGCGATCATCGATGCGGTGAGATAGTCGGGTTTGCCCATCTGCTCCCAGTGGCGCTTGGCATTGGCATGTTCCAGATCGATCCGCCGCAGCGAAGCCACCGATTCCGGCTGCGCGATTTTCAGGGAAAGGGTGACTGTCTCGGTCGCGATGGGATGGCGGGGCAATGCGAAATTCGTCAGCATCACAGTCACGTCCTTTTCGCCGCGAATGGCCCACATATCGACGGTTTCGTGTTGCCCTGTGGTGGGCAGCAACTCCGTCCCCAGTTCGTGGAGCAATTGAAAGGCGCGATGGGCGGGCTTGGCAATGCCATAAATGGTCTGCAAGCCGAATCCACCGTGGAACGGGATCGAAGGAAAATAATTTTCCTCAAAGATGTCGGAAAAGGTCCAATAGCTGTAACCCTGTACCAGGCCGTTCGCTTCAAGGACCGTTTTGACGATGAAGGCCGCGGCATACGGATCGTCATGCATAGGGTCGCGCGGATTGGAAGAGGTGCACCATTCCGTGTAGTAGACGGGCCGGTCACCGGCCTTGGCGCGGACATCGCGCGCCTGAGCCTGCAGGATGCTGCGCGTGCTTTTCGACAATTGCATTTCGGTATCGTCGCCCGGCTGGCCGAACGCGTCGGTGGGATAGTGATGCGTGCTGATAAAGTCGGCTGGCAGATCGCTGGCGGTGCAAAAACCTATGAAATCTTCGATCCATGCATTCGCCGCAGTGGCCGGGCCCCCCACCTTGAGCGCGGCATCGACGGATTTGATAGCGTCCACTGTATAACGGTAAAGTTCGAAATATTCGTTTTGCTTGCCGCTGCCGAAAGCCGTCAAATTGGGCTCGTTCCAGACTTCGAAAAACCACTGCCGGACTTCTTCGACGCCATAGCGATCGACCCAATGTTTCACGAGCTTTCGGATTAGAACGGACCATTGGGCGTAATCCCTGGGCGGGGTCACATTGGCTCGGTAGTGAAACACGGTCTGTCCGCCGGAGGACAGCGTCGACGGCATGAAGCTCAATTCCACGAACGGTTTCATCCCGATAGACAACAGGAAATCGAAAATCTGATCGGTGTTGAAGAACGAATACAAAAGTTCGTCACTCTGGCAGATCAGCGTTCCCATATCGTCCGACAGGATGCCGTGAAACCGTACATGCTTCATGCCGAGTTCGTCATGGGCGCGTTTCAATTGCGCTTGCCAATCGGCGCGCAGCGCTAGCGTCGCATGTCCGCTTCCAACCGTGTGCTCCCAAAAATGCGGTAGCGGAACGGCCGGTTGAGCGAAGTCGCAGCTGAAAGTCGCAGTCATAATCGCCAAAAATTTGTGTGAATAAGTAAGGTGGTTTTGCGCCGAATGCTTGTTACAGGCATGCCATCAACGGAAACAAAATCGTCGAACCAAAAGTTCCACGGGTTTCGATTACAATCGGGAAAGCCTGGAATGTTTCAACCGGTGGCGGGGATGGCGCTTTGCGCTGCTCCCAACCGGCCCCGGATTTTGTCGGCCACTCGCAACGCGTTGGCGATAATGGTCAATGTCGGGTTCACCGATCCGATCGAGGGAAAGAAGCTCGCATCGGCCACATAAAGATTGTCGAGTTCGTGGCACTTGCAGTCGAGATCGAGAACCGAGGTCGCCGGGTCACGCCCGAAGCGGGCTGTTCCTGCCTGATGCGCGGTGCCTCCAATCGGGATGTTCTTGCCCAGATACAGGCTGCGCTCCAGAAGCAGGGGATGGGCACCCGCTTTGCGCAGGATTTCTTTCAGCTTCGCCTTCAAGCGGCGATGGGCCTCCATATTATTTTGCGTGACATCGAGCACGATGCGATCGCCCTCATAAAGGATTCTATTTTCCGGGCACGGCAGATCTTCGCTGGAGAGCCAGAAATCCATCGAATGCCGCGCCATCTCTTCGAACGGCATCCGTGGCATCCATTCCAGCCATTCCGGCAAAGCCTCGCCGCGGATTTGCGCGCCATGGGATGTTGCGCACATCTGGATAAGGCCGAGCGGATATTCCCAATCGTCGGCGCCGAAATAATAGTCGCTGATCGCAAGTGTCTTCTGGAAGACGGTCTCATTGGGTTCGCGCATCAGGGCCATGAGAATCGACTGGTTGTGACGCATATAATTACGCCCCACCTGGCCGGAGCCGTTGGCCAGGCCATTGGGGTGTTTGTCGTTCGCCGATCGCATTAGCAAAAGCGCTGACGAGAGCGCGCCGCAAGCCACGACGACGATATCGGCCGTGTATCGCTCCGTTTCGCCATTCCTGGTCACAACCACACCCGAAACCGTTCTGCCGGAAGCGTCCGTTTCTAGCCTCGCTGCATAAGCACCGGTCAGAAGGGTCAGATTGTCATGAGCCTTCAGCGCGGGATCGACACAGATGACTTGCGCATCCGCCTTGCCGTTCACCAGGCATGGAAAGCCATCGAAAGCATCGCAGCGGATGCAGATGCTCGTGGGCGTCGTTTTGCCGTTCTGCTCATCCAACAAAATGCCCAAAGGCAGATGAAAGGGATTGAGGCCGTCTTTCGCCAAGCTGTCGTTCAGCGCCTGAATTCGCGGTTCATGCGAGACGGCAGGATAAGGATATGGTCCGCTCGAGGGCGGCTCGGTCGGATCTTCGCCCCGCTGTCCGTGCACATGGAACAGGCGTTCAGCTTGCGTGTAATACGGCTCGAACACATCGTATTTCAGCGGCCAGGCGGGCGAGAGTCCATCCTTATGACGGATCTCGTCAAAGTCGCGCTCGCGCATCCGAAAGAGAGCGGCGCCGTAAACCTTGGAGTTTCCGCCAACATAGTAGTGCAGGCCGGGCTGGAAACTGCTGCCGTCCTTGCCGTACCAGGTTTCCCTTGCCTGATAGGCTCCGTCGACAAACACGGTCTGAGAATCCCAGTTGGCCCGGGAGCGGGGAAGATAATCGCCGCGCTCGATCAGCAGGATGCGTTTGCCGGTGGGGCCGAGCCTTTGTGCCAATGATGCGCCACCGGGCCCGCTGCCGATGACAATCAGATCATAATGTCTATCGGCTTGCACCGCTCAGCCTCCGGTCGCAAAGCCCGGAAAGAGCGTCATCCCGCCATCGACGAACAAGGTGGTGCCGACCACATAGTCCGATTGATCCGACGCGAGCCACACGGCGGCTCGTGCGATATCCTCTGCCTCGCCGATCCGGCCATAGGGGACCAAGGTCATCAACCGGGCATAGGCGGCCTGCGATTGCCACGCCGAAGTATTGATGGGCGTGCGGATCGCGCCGGGTGCGATGGCGTTGACGCGGATATGACGGGGCGCCACCTCCTGGGCTAGGCTTTCCATCATCATCTTGATGCCGCCCTTTGAGGCCGCATAGTTGGCGTGCCCGCCCCATGGGATCTCCTGATGGACCGAACTCATGCAGACGATTTTTCCGGCGGCGCAAGACACGGACGGTACGACGCCGCGCCGCAGGAATTCGCGGATCGCCTCCCGCGCGCAGAGAAACTGCCCGGTGAGATTGACAGCCAGAACCTTGTTCCACTGTGCAAGCGTCATTTCGTGAAACGCGGCGTCGCGTTGCAGCCCCGCATTGTTGATCAGGATATCGATCGTGCCGAATTGTTTGACGGCGCGCTCGAACATGCCGGCGACCTGATCTTCGGCCGATACGTCGGTCTTGTGCGCAAAGGCGTCGACGCCCGAGCGCCGGATTTCCTCCACGACCTGGTTGGCGGCATCGTCGCCTTCCACATAATTGACGACCACATCGGCACCGGCTTGCCCCAGCGCTATGGCGGTTCCCCGCCCGATACCGGAATTGGCGCCCGTCACGAGTGCTTTCTGTCTGGAAAGTAATCTTTGGGCTGGCAGCGGGGGCGCGGTCGATTGCGGTGGAGACGGGGTGAGAAGGCTCGTCACGATGCAGTCCTGGTTGGAGAATTCGGGTTGCGAGCTCGCCGGGCCACGCTAACACAACGCCCAAATGCGCAAATTGTGTCCCGCAGCGACGGGCAACGTGAAGGCCCCGCAAGCGTTATCTGAGCAGAGCCGGAACCGAACCCAGGAGACTGAAATTGTTGAGCATCGTGGTCGTTTTCACGGTGCGCCTGCTTCTGGTTCTATTGTTTCTGCCTTTTAGCGCCCTCGACAAAATTTTGAATTTTCGCCACGCCGTTGTGCAGGCTGAACAGGCCGTTTCCGCGCGCGCCTTGGCGAGCCTGCTTGTCATGGGCGGGGTGGGCATCGAGATCGTGATGCCGCTCGCCATTTTGACCGGCGTTGGAGATCGCCTCGCGGCGCTTGTTCTGGCGGCCTACTGCATCGTTACGGCGCTGTTATGGAAGCAGTTCTGGAAAAGACGGGATTTTCGTCTTCGCGGGCAAAGCAGTGGGCGGGAAGTGTTTTGGGATTTCCTGAAGAATTTGGCTCTGGCCGGAGGATTCCTGTTGCTTGCGGTTGGAACGGACCGAGCGGACCTTGAGCTGTTCCTTGCCCATCCATTTGCATCCTCGCATCCCTACGCGATGGCCCATCACGGAGAAAGCAACTGATGCAAGACAAGCCGACAGTGCGCTATTGGCATTTGTGGAGGGATACCAATGGCATTAGCCATCAGGTGCAATGCGAGATGACTCAGTTCGATCTCAAATCGATGCAGCCGCCAGCATCCCCACAATGGCAAGGCCGGAAGACGAGCGGCGCGATGACCATGATGGTCATGGTGCTACCGGTTGGCTG
>CAZTCU010000079.1:0-10167 GCA_964612235.1 uncultured Rhizobium sp. | reverse complement strand
GAATGGCTGGCAGGTGATGGGTTACGTCAAGAACGTGTTCGATGTCACCGACATCACGGGAACATTCCTGAACAGCGACGACAGCGGCTTGACCACGAACGTGTTCCTGACCGATCCGCGCCTCTTCGGCGTGCGCGTGACGAAGAATTGGTGAGGGGGAAACAATGAGCGAACTCATTCAAAACGAGAACCGCACTGCGATACGGTGGAGATTGCTCGCCGGCACCTCCGCATTGGTGTTGGCCGCGCAAATGCAGTTGCCTAATTTTGCGCGGGCGGAAGGCGGGAACCATCCCACAGTATGGATTGAGCTTGGCGGCCAATTCGATCGGCGAGACATCGACTCCCAGTTGCTGACGCCGGCCTTCACTGCGATGCGGCCATCGGACTTCAGCCCATCCGTGGATTTCGAAAGACAGCCTCGATCTGGTTTTGATGAATATGGGGCTTTGTCGATCCAACCACACGGATCGGATTGGGTTTTCTCCGCTTCCGTCCAATATGGACGCTCATCCAAAAGCAGGCACGTTCATCAGCAAAGCTATCCGGTATCGGGAACTTATATCGGTACGCTGGAGTTCGGCACAGTTCTGTCTAGATACCCGCGAGCGGCACGTTTTGCAGACACGGTCGTCAAGAACAGCGAGCAACACCTTATCGCTGACTTTCAGGCCGGGAAGGACGTCGGCCTCGGGCTGTTCGGGCGAAACGCCTCATCCGAAGTGAGCTTGGGCGTTCGGTTTGCGCAATTCACCGAGAAGTCGCGGATCAGCCTGAAATCGGATCCCGATTGGCGCTTCCAATTGCAGGGGCGTTCCTACTACGGCTATCACTATCAGTCGCTCCTGCAAATCTATCACTATAATTCGGCCCATCTTAACGCCAGCAGAAGCTTTCTCGGTCTGGGACCGAAAGTGTCTTGGTCTTCTGCCATCCCAATGGGTGGAAATCCGAACAGCGCCGAACTGGACTTCGATTGGGGTATCAATGCAGCGGTTCTTTTTGGTCGCCAGAAAGCGCACGTCGAATCCGATGCAAAGGTGCGATACAATAACCCACCCCTGGGACCAAGATATGCCAACAATATGGGTCTACCGCCGTTCGGAGAGCTTGTAACCGTCTATAATCATCCGGTGTCGGGCACTCGTTCGCGCTCCGTTGTTGTTCCCAATATCGGCGGCTTTGCAGGTGTCTCATTTAAGTACGATGCCGCCAAAGTCAGCTTCGGTTACCGCGCCGACTTCTTCTTTGGAGCGATGGACGGCGGTATCGAGACCGCCAAGAGTTATGACCGTAACTTCTATGGTCCCTATGCCACCATTAGTATCGGCCTTGGGGGCTAGAAGAGGGCGCGGCAATCAATCTCGCAGGAAGGCGGCGGAGCGATCCGCCGCCTCTTTTATTCTGGGGGCGCAGACTCACCATCACCGAACTTTACAGCGGGGGTAAATCCCAATGTGTTTGCCTCGGGGCCGGCGACCTAATTTGTACCGCCGACCGAAGTGCTTCGGCGATTGAAGCATCATCCCCCTTCGATTCCAGCCTCTCTACTTCAAATTGCCAGACGACCCCTTTTCGCCGCGCAATATCATTGCGCTAGGGGAGCGCCATCGGACGCACGATGTGTCGGGAAGAAAACTTTTCGTCCCACTTGGGCCCTCTGACGGGCTCGAACGAGGTATCAGATAGGACATACACAACACCTATAGTGGCTGGGGATGGCCGACAGACCGGAAAGCAGTCGCGAATGCTTTAGCCCGCCTCTTTCGAGCGCGGAGGCCCGTTTGCGCGAACTGAAAGCCTGGTTCGTCCGAGAAGTCCTGCCGCTGGAGGCCGATCTGATGCAATTCTTACGACATCATAGTCGCGGCCGTGGCGATCCCAACGATCTCAGGCAAGAAGTCTATCTGCGTGCCTATGAGCGGGCCAGCGTTCAACTTCCGCAGGAAACTCGTCCCTTCGTCTTCGCGATCGCTCGCAATCTCTTGGTCGATCAGTTTCGCCGCGAGCGTATCGTGCCCATCGATGGCGTCCCAGATGCAGATGCCATTGAAATTCCAGATGACGAGCCAGGACCGGACCGCAGCGCCATCGCGCGCGATGAATTGCGCCACGTATACGCCGCCTTGGATCGTCTGCCGCCGCGCAGCCGCGAGGCCGTGGTGATGCGGCGCGTCGATCAGCTTTCGCGCAAGGAGATAGCCCAGCGCATGGGCGTGGCCGAAAAGACAGTCAAACGCCACCTCAACGATGGGCTGCGCCTGTTGATTTCCATCCTCTATGGCGAACACGCCAAAGATGGAGGCGAGCCGTGAGCGAGGACGCAATTGTGAGCGCAGATCTCTCACTGTCGGAACAGATCGATGCGCGCGCCATCGAATGGTTTCTGGAACGCAGCGAAAGCGGGACCGACCATGGAACCGAGGCGGCCTTCGAGGCATGGCTCGCTGAATCGCCCAGCCACCAACTCGCCTATTGGCGGGTGGAAGCAGGCTGGGCCCGGGCAGGGCTTCTCGCGGCGGTCCGCCCACCGCGACGCCAGCAACGGAATGACGGTGAGAGAAAGTCGCGGGGTCGCTGGTTTGTTCGCGCGGCTGCTGTCGCGCTGATCGCCGCGGTCGGTACTACGGCTCTCTTCGTTTCCCGGCGCGACGATGCTGTGACCTATGAAACCCCTATCGGTGGTCATCGTATAGTGGTGTTAGCCGATGGTTCGCGCATCGAATTGAACACCGCAACCACGCTGAAGATTGCCTCTGGAGGCGAAGGCAGACGTATCGAACTGCTGCAGGGCGAAGCCTTCTTCAAGGTGAAGCACGATGCGCGGCACCCGTTCATCGTCGACGCCGGGGGGCACCGGCTTGTCGATCTGGGAACGGAATTTTCCGTTCGCAAAACTGCCGAAGAATTGAAGGTCGGTCTGGTTGAAGGCAGTGTGCGGCTGGAAGAGGCAGGCACCTGGTCGGACACGCAGCTCGCCGTGCTTTCGCCGGGCGATGTGGCGGTTGCTGCGGCCGGAAAAGTTACCATCACCAAGGCCGTTTCGCAGCAAGTGGCGGACGATCTTTCCTGGCGTCAGGGCCGGCTGGTGTTTCGTCATGCGACTCTCGCAAATGCTGCAGCCGAATTTGCGCGTTATAACAAACACGCTCTGGTGATACCGGATTCCCGCGTAGCACAACTAACATTCAGCAGCGCATTTCCAACCGACGGTGTCGAAGCGTTCGTGCGCGTCGCGCAGAAATCTCTTGGCCTGCATGTCGCCCGCAGAGGCGACGAAATTGTGATCTCGCGCTGAACGCGCGCTCAAACCGGGTCCGGTTGGGCCGGAACCTATGGGGGGATAACATGAACTACCGGATTGGCTTGTTTGCCGGGGCAGCGCTCGCAGCGCTGACGACGGGTGTCTGGGCGCGCGGGTTCGATATTGCCGGCGGCAATCTCGATGCAGCACTCGATGCATATCAAGCACAATCGGGCATAGTGTTGATGGTGCCGGACCATGCGGTGCAAGGCGTGCGCACCACGGGCGTGAAGGGCGACGTCTCCCCCGATCAGGCGTTGATACAAATCTTGAAAGGTACGGGCTTCGGTTTCAGCCGCGATCCCTCCGGCGTGATCGCCATCGTCCCCTCCAGCCGCTCCAGCGATGCCGCCATCGAGATTCCGGTGGCCCGCCTGGCCCAGGCGTCACCACCCGCACGTGCGGTTGAAACCGTGACAGTTACCTCGTCGAAGCTGGGCGGCGCGGATGTGCAAAGCATTCCCATCGCCATCACGGCATTGAGCCAGGAACAGCTCACCGCAACACAAACAAATGGCGGCCCGGACCTGATCAAACAGGTTCCGAACATGACGTTCACCAAGACGAATTTCTCGGGTTATTCCATTCAACTTCGGGGCATCGGAACACAGGCGATTTCCGTCACGACTGATCCCGCTGTGGCAGTCGCGTTCAACGATCAGCCATTCATTCGCAATCACTTCTTCGAGCAGGAATTTTTCGATGTTGGCCAGATTGCCGTGCTACGTGGGCCGCAAGGCACGCTCTATGGCCGCAACGCAACCGCCGGAGTGGTGAACCTGACCAGTGCGCGTCCAACCGATCAGTTTGAAGCAATGGCCTCCGGCGAAATCGGCAACTATCATCAACGCCGCTTCGAGGGGATGATAAATCTTCCCATTACAGACGATCGATTGGATATCCGCATCGCTGGCGAATGGACAAAGCGTCAGGGTTATTCCTTCAATCAGATTACGAACGAACGAATCGATGGCCGCGATCTTTGGTCGGGCCGTATGACTGTCGGGTTCAAACCGACTGAAAATCTACAAACGTACCTTATCTGGGAGCATTTTTCGGAGGACGACGACCGGATTCGCTCCAGCAAACAACTTTGCAAAAAGGATGTACCACCGGCTTCCATCAATGGGGTCGATCTATACCCCGCAAGCTTAAACATCTTCGGCGCCGTAAGCCTCAGCCAGGATTATCTGAGCCAGGGGTGTGTAGCCACTTCGCTCTATGGCTCTGACGCCTTCCAGGTTCCTTACGGCTTTTCGTTGCCCTATGCCGTTTCGGCAGGTGTCGCGGGCTTTGCGAACCCCGATCTGGATCCGTATGCCAGCACAACGCAATCCACCAACCTGCGCGTTATCGAATCCACAATCGATCCGGTATACAAGGCGAAGAACGATATCGTCGAATTCAACGCGGACTACAACATTTCGCCGACACTGACGTTAACTTCCCAGACCGCATTCAACCACGATTTTCTTTGGGCCACGCAGGACTACAATCGCTTCAATACGTCGTCCGGTTTCTTCGAGGATGACGGAACGGCCCCTCCGTTCGGCCGCGGAGCAATCAACAACGGCGTGTTCTGCGATCCCCAGTTGGGGTGCGCCGACCGACTGGTTGCACAGGATCTTGTCAAACAGCATTCATGGCAGGCAAGTCAGGAATTCCGGCTCGCGTCGAATTTCAGCGGGCCGCTTAACTTCACCGGGGGCGGCAACTATCTGCATTACGAGACGGAAGAAAACTACTACGTCTTCATAAACGCGCTCACCGCTTATGCCTTGCTTGGCTCTGGAAGCGGATCGGCTCCCGACGGCGGCCCGCGGCTCTATGTGCCCGGCGTCACCGACAACAGCGATTGTTTGCGTGCCAATGGAGTGACAGGCGGCGGTTGGCAAACGCCGATACCGGGGGCTGTGAGCACGCCAACGGAAGTGTGCATTTATGTCGATCCAAATCCTATCGATCGGGTCAACGATCAGGGGCACAACTATTTCGTCAGCCAGAATCCATATGTGCTGAACTCTTATGCGGCATTCGGAGAAGTCTCGTATCAAATCGCCGATGATGTGAAACTCACCGGTGGCTTGCGCTGGACCGAGGATCAGAAGCATTTCACGCTCATCCCCAGCCAGCTCATTCTTGAAGGCTACGGCCAATCGGTATCCGGGGTGGTCAACCAGCAATGGGGTCAGTTCACCGGAAGGTTTGTGGGCAATTGGACGCCCAAGCTTTCCTTCACCGATCAGACCCTGATTTATGGCTCATACGCACGAGGCTACAAGGCGGGCGGTGCCAACCCGCCGGGCGCCATTTTCTATTCCTACCCGTTCAATGATGCGAGCGTCAGCAACCCCATCCATCCGCTGACGTTTAAGTCTGAGTTCGTCAATTCGTTCGAAGCCGGAACAAAGAATACGCTTCTGGATGGCGCAGTTACGTTGAATGCGAGCGCATTCTTCTATGACTACAAAGGCTATCAGATATCGGAAATCGTAGATCGCACCTCGATCAATCTGAATTTCGATGCACATGTCAAAGGCGCCGAACTCGAGGCCACGTGGGAGCCCCTGCCGGGATTGCGCTTCAATTTCGGCGGAGGTTGGGAAGACACCGCGCTAGCCGAAGGCTCGAAGTCTGTCGACCTGATCGATCGAACGGCGGGACATGATGATTGGGTGGTCGTCAAGCCGTTTGTCACCAATGCATCCAACTGCATTCTGCCCAAATCTATCGTCGCGGATTTGATCTTGGCTTACCAGCCGCTGTTCGGGCAGCAGACAAATCCCGAAGTGAATGGATGTTCTTACGCCTACAAGCTGCACGTCGATCCGGTGACGCTGCTTCCCTACGTTCCAGACCCGACAGTCTCGTCTGTGACCGACTATCAACACATACCGCAAGGTGGCGATCTAAGCCTCGTACCCGGCTATCATGGCTTCAATCCTCTATCGGCCCCCAACAACGGCCAGGGCTTCGATAAGGACCTGAGCGGAAACGAGCTTCCCAATGCGCCGCCTTTCACGGTTTCGCTTGGGGCCCAATACAGCGTTCCACTCTCTTCGGAATGGGCAGGCACGCTGCGAAGCGATTTCTATTGGCAAGACAATTCTTGGGCGCGTGTTTTCGACGACGATCCATACGATCGTCTTCACGGATACCACACCCTGAATTTGACGCTGATCCTGACTGGCCAATCCGGGTGGCAGATCATGCTCTATGACAAAAACGTGTTCAACACGACGGCGATCACCGGAACGTTCCTAAATAGCGATGACAGCGGGCTCACGACCAACGTGTTCCTGACCGATCCCAAGCTGATCGGCATTCGCGTGACGAAGAACTGGTGAGGGGGAAAAGATGAGCGAACTACTCAACAAAGCGAAGTCGGCCAGATTCCGGTGGCAACTCCTGACGACAGTTTCGGCATTGTCACTAATTGCCGGCGAGGTTGTTTGCCAAGATGCAGCCGCTTCGAGCCGGGAGGGTGGAGGCAACACCGTTTGGATCGAACTCGGTGGCCAACTTGAGCGAATTGGCGGAACGGGCGATCCCTTTACGCCTGACTTTACGTTTGCAACTCCGACACCCGGCGCGTTCAAACCAGAGTCACCCATCGATGCGCAACAGCAAGGGCGCTATGGATTTGGCGGCGAAGGGAAGATCTCGTTTCGGCCCGGCGGCGCGCAGTGGATCTTTTCGGCTGCCGTGCGTTATGGCCGCTCGAACGGTAACAAGCACATTCAGAAGCAAACCAATTTCCCGTCTCACAAGCGTGTGTTTCACACGCCGAGCTTCAGTACTTCCTATATGAGGCCCGCAAATCTCGCGGATTTTGCGGAAACACGAGCAAGCAAAGAAGAAAGTCACGCGATTGCTGATTTCCAGGCCGGCAAGGACGTGGGACTGGGCATGTTTGGCCGAGCCTCGACGTCAACCTTCTCGTTCGGCGTGCGCTTCGCACAGTTTACTTCACGCGCAAATGTAAACATCAAGGCGCGGCCGGATTTGGAATATTACAACGGACTTGCGTCCTACAACACGGGCAACCCGTCGAAATACTTCTACAACGCGGTACCGAAATTCCATGCCTATACGGCGGTGGGGCAAAACACGCGCAGCTTTCATGGCATTGGCCCATCGGTTTCATGGGATGCATCTGCGCCTGTCGTGGGAAATCCCGAAAGCGCCACCGTTGCGGTGGATTGGGGCATAAATGCTTCGATATTGTTTGGCCGGCAGAAGGCAAATGTCAGCCATCAAACGTCTGCTCATTATTTCCGATACAAATATGTCAATCCCACCCACGTATTTCAGGGATTGACGCATTATGTCACCACCATCAATCGCGGAGGGCACAGCAACAGTCGCTCGGTGGTCGTGCCCAATGTCGGCGGCTTTGTCGGTATGTCGATGAAATTTCCCAATTCCCAAGTCAGCTTCGGCTATCGGGGCGACATCTTCTTTGGCGCGATGGATACCGGCATCGATGCCCGCCACAGCAGCAACACGAGCTTCCACGGACCTTATGCCAAAATCAGCATCGGCTTCGGTGGCTAAGCAATAAACTTTCCCCCCTTCTCCCTCGGGCGGCAGAGCGATCTGCCGCCCTTCTTGTTTGCCCTTTTCTGCGCCATTGGTTCGGCTTCTAATGAGTCTCCGGGTTGGGTCGATTTCCGGCGGCCACCTATGGGCCGCCGGCTGCGGTCATCCGTTCTAGAGGGCGAGAGGCGAGGGCACGACCCCCTCGAACGGGGAAACCGCCGGGATATGGGCGAATTAACGGGAAACAATCGCAATCAAGCCGAGCCACCAGGCATGGCGGCGACGGCGCCAGAGCTAAAGGCGTGGTTTGTGCGCGAAGTGTTGCCGCTGGAAGCAGTGCTGCTGCAGTTCCTGCGCCGGAGCTGGCGCAATCCGGCCGATCTAGACGACCTCTGCCAAGAGGTCTATGCGCGGGCTTGCGAGGCGGCGCATCAGAAACTTCCTGTGCCCGCCAAGCCTTTCATCTTCGCAATAGCGCGCAACCTCATCATCGATCACGTGCGCCACGAGAATGTGGTGTCGATAGAGGCCGTTGCCGATCCTGACGCCTTATCGACCTCAGTGGAAGCGCCAAGCCAGGAGCGCAGCGTGATGGCGCGCGAGGAACTGCATGTCTTGCAGGCCGCGATCGACAAGCTTCCCGAGCGTTGCCGCCAGGCGGTGTTGATGCAGAAGGTCGAGGGCCTGACACGGCGCGAGATCGCGCTGCGCATGGCCATTTCCGAAAAAACCGTCAAGCGTCACCTGGCCGATGGCATGTGCGCGCTGGCCGACGCCCTTTACGGCGCGAACGGCAATCCGAGACAGCCGAAATGACAATCGAGAACAACACTGAAGAAGAGCAGGCGCCGATGACGGCCTTCGCAGCAACGCGCGCCCAGGCAGCCGAGTGGCTGGAACGTAAAGGCAGTGGCGAATGGACCGCGGCGGACCAGACGGTGCTCGATGCGTGGCTTGGGCAATCCTGGATGAATGCAACCGCGTTCTGGCGGCTGGAAGCCGCTTGGACGCGCGCCGACCGTCTGGGTGCATTGCGCAAGCCCGCTTCGAACAAGGCGATGAATCGTCCCTGGTCCATTCCGGCCCTGTTCAAGATCGCAGTGGGCATTGCGGTGGTCGCCGTTGCAGGCGCCGGGACGCTGGAATTTTATTCTTCTTCCCGCATCAAGACTTACGCAACGCCGGTGGGGGGGCGCGAACTTCTGACGCTTGCAGATGGTTCGCAAATCGAACTGAACACCGACACGGTTTTGCGTGTGGCTACAGGTACGGCCAACCGCGAAGTCTGGCTCGACAAAGGAGAAGCGTTTTTCGAGATCAGGCATGACGCCGCCCACCCATTCGTCGTCAACACCGGTGCGCAGCGCGTTGTCGATTTGGGCACAAAATTCACGGCACGGCGCAATGGCGGCCTGACCGAAGTTTCACTTCTTGAAGGTCGCGCAAAAATCGAAACAGCGGGACCGATGGCGCATTCGGCAATCCTTTCACCCGGAGACGTGGCTGTTGCCACTGCGACCCATGTTTCGGTTTCTGCAAAATCGACGCAAGACCTTGCCGACCGGCTCGGCTGGCAAAGAGGAATGCTCGTGTTTCGGCACACGCCGCTTGCCGAAGCAGCTGAAAATTTCAATCGCTACAACATCAGGAAGATCGTGATCGCCGGCGCAGGCGTCGGACAGCTCACGATCAATGGAACGTTTCCGACGAACGCCACCGATCTCTTCAGCCGTGCTGCAAGAGACGCGTTCGGTCTGCATGTGGAAGTACGGCAAGGCAAAACGATTATTTCGCGCTGATCAAAGGCGCTTATCGCAACGCGTTCACGACGCATTGGGGGGCACATGGGCTTGAAAGCATCTCTGAAATCGACTCTCGCAGGAGGGGGCGCCGCGCTGTTGCTGTTGGGCGCGGCAAAGGCGGCCAGCGTGAATATTCCCGGCGGCGATCTCGGTGCTGCGCTTGACGCTTACACGACGCAGACAGGCGTATCCCTCATCGTTTCAGATGGCCTGACCCGCGGTGTGCATACCAATGGGGTGCGCGGAGAGATGACGCCAGATGAAGCATTGTCGCGCATTCTCAGTGGCACCGGCTTCGGCCTGCGGCGCGAATCGGGATCCATTATGATCGTGCCCAGTCGCGCGTCTTTGAGTTCGGTGTCGCCCATCGAGATCGCGCAAGCCTCGCCGGCTCCTCGCGCGGTTGAGACTGTAACTGTCACTTCGTCAAAGTTGGGCGGAGCGGACGTACAGAGCATTCCCATCGCGATCACGGCGCTCAGCCAGGAACAGCTGACCGCCACACAAACCGCCGGCGGA
>CAZTCU010000078.1:0-10267 GCA_964612235.1 uncultured Rhizobium sp. | reverse complement strand
TAAGGTGCTTGAGGACCGCGGGATGCGGCGTCTCTCTTGGGTGGGCTTTCGTGAATCGGGTTTTGGAGCGGATTTTCGCTGTCGGGGTTGTGTTTCTGGCGATGGGCGGCTGTGCCACCCGGCCGACCGATACAACGACCCTCTCGAAGGCATGAACCGGGCCTTCTTCGATTTCAACCAAGGCTGAGCAAAGTGGACTCGCGTTCGCGCAATATCAATACGTTGCGCAACATCGAGCGCCAGTCAGTCGATATGTACGCAACGATCAGGAGCCTCTACCTCCAAAACCGCGCCAACGAAATCCGCAACGGCGAACCGGACCCGGACGCGCTGCCGGATTTCTAGCTCTCGCGGTCGAGCAGATAGGTCGCCAAAGCCTGCAATTCTGCTGCCTTATCGCCGTAAGGCGCGAGCGTTTCGATGGCGCGATCCACCAGCTTTTGTGCTTCGGCTTTCGCACCGTCGATGCCGTAGATCGAGATCAGGGTTGCTTTCCCCTGATCCTTATCCTTGCCGACGGCCTTGCCCGTTTTTTCCGCCGTGCTTGTGACATCGAGAAGATCGTCGGTGATCTGGAACGCCAGCCCGAAATCCTGCGCGTAAGAGCGCATGCGGTCGCGATGCTCTTTGCCGGCTTGCCCGAGAATGGCGCCCGCTTCGCAGGAAAATTCGAACAGCGCGCCGGTCTTGAGACGTTGCAACAGCATCACCTGTTCGGCGGTGAGCGTCTGTTCGTCGGCTTTCATGTCGATCATCTGGCCGCCGATCATGCCGTTGGAGCCTGCGGCTTGCGCCAGATTGGAAATCAATTCGCAACGCACATCGGCGGAGGCATGTGTCGCCGGATGCGAAAGGATTTCGAACGCGATGGTGAGGAGACCATCACCAGCCAGAATAGCGGTCGCCTCGTCAAATGCACGATGCGTGGTGGGCCGTCCGCGGCGCAGATCGTCATTGTCCATGGAGGGGAGATCGTCATGCACCAGCGAATAGGTATGCAGCACCTCGATGGCTGCCGCTGCCCGTACCGCGTTGGCCTCGGCAACATCGAACAGTCGTGCGCCTTGCATCACCAGGAAGGGTCTCAGCCGCTTGCCGCCCGCGAAGGTGGCGTAGCGCATGGCCTCCTGGGCGCGAGCGTGCAGGCCTGTGGGTGCGGGCAGCAGGGTTTCCAGCGCCACCTCCACCGCCTGGGCCGATCGGGCCAGGGCCGCGTTCAAATCAACCGCCTCTGCCGCTGCACGAATCTGCATCAAAACCCCTCTGTCATTAGGTGTAAGGAACCACCGAGCCTCGATCCAGGCAAGCGGCTAACGGCCTGAATTGTCGGTAAGAATGGGCCTATATAGCCGGTGTTCGCGGTTGCGGAATAGCAACTCTGGACGATGGGGAGTCCGGCGGGTAAACACAGCGCCGGGGCAGTTCCCAAGCCGGTTGTGGCGGCCCATTGCAAAGGTGCCTATTTATCCATGATGCGCGTCATTCTCGCCCAACCCCGCGGTTTCTGTGCCGGTGTGGTGCGCGCGATCGATACGGTCGAGCGGGCGCTGGAGAAATACGGCGAACCCGTCTACGTCCGCCATGAGATCGTGCACAACAAGCATGTCGTGGAGACGCTCAAGAACAAGGGCGCGCGCTTCGTGGAGGAACTGAACGAGGTTCCCGAAGGCGCCGTCACCGTGTTTAGCGCCCATGGCGTGCCGCTGGCGGTGGTGAAGGAAGCGGCCGATCGTGGCCTGCCCGTGCTCGACGCCACCTGCCCGCTCGTCTCCAAGGTACACATGCAGGGCAAGCGCTATGTGAGCCAGGGCCGCCGCCTTATCCTGATCGGTCATGCGGGCCATCCCGAAGTGGAAGGAACTATGGGCCAGGTCGGCGCACCGGTGGAACTGGTGCAATCGGAAAAGGACGTCGACAAACTCGCTATCCCCGTGGAAACGCCGGTCGCCTATGTCACGCAGACGACGCTTTCGATCGACGACACGCGCGGAATCATCAATGCGCTGAAGAAGCGCTTCACCGATATTGTGGGGCCGGAAACCTCCGACATCTGCTACGCCACGCAGAATCGCCAGACGGCGGTGCGGGACCTTTGCAAGGTGGCGGACGTTATCCTTGTGGTCGGCGCGCAGAACAGCTCGAACTCCAACCGGCTGCGCGAGATCGGCCTGGAGGAAGGCGTGCCCAGCTATTTGATCGCCGATGCGGGCGACCTCGATCCGGCCTGGCTTGAAGGCAAGGAGCGCGTGGGCCTCACGGCCGGCGCGTCCGCCCCGGAAAGCCTGGTCGAAAACGTGATCGCGGCCCTTCGCAAGATCGACGATGTGGAAGTTTCAGGCATGGATGGGATCAAGGAACACATTGAATTCCGCCTGCCGGCAGCATTGCGTAACTGATCGGAGCGTTCGTGGGTATCCCAGCCAAACAGGCAGCGCGCATCGGCGCCTATGTTCTCAAGCAGCACTTGCTCGGCCGCTCGCGTTATCCGCTGGTGCTGATGCTGGAGCCATTGTTCCGCTGCAATCTCGCCTGCGCGGGGTGCGGCAAGATCGATTACCCGGACGAGATCCTGAACCAGCGCCTGTCCTACGAAGATTGCATGGAAGCAATCGACGAATGCGGCGCGCCCGCGGTCTCTATTGCGGGGGGCGAGCCACTGCTCCACCGCGAAATGCCCCAGATCGTCGAAGGCTACATCAAGCGCGGCAAATTCGTGATCCTGTGCACCAACGCGCTGTTGATGGCCAAGAAGATCGACCAGTACAAGCCGCACGAGAATTTCACCTGGTCGATCCATCTCGACGGCGACAAGGACATGCACGACAGGTCCGTTTGCCTGGAAGGCACTTACGAAAAGGCCATCGAGGCCATCAAACTGGCCAAGGCGCGCGGCTTCCGCACGCAGATCAACTGCACCCTGTTCCACGGCGCCGAACCTGAGCGCGTCGCCAAGTTCTTCGATGAGATGATGGCGATGGGCCTGGACGGCATCACCGTCTCGCCCGGCTATGCCTATGAACGCGCGCCGGATCAGGAGCATTTCCTCAACCGCGAACGCACCAAGAAACTGTTCCGCGACATCCTTGCCCGCGGCAACGGCGGCAAGAAGTGGGCGTTCACGCAGTCCGACCTGTTCCTCGACTTCCTCGCGGGCAACCAGACTTATGAATGCACGCCGTGGTCGATGCCCGCGCGTACCGTGTTTGGCTGGCAGAAGCCCTGTTATCTGCTCGGCGAAGGTTACACCAAAACCTTCAAGGAGTTGATGGAAGGCACCGAGTGGGAGAAATACGGCGTCGGCAATTACGAGAAATGCGCCAACTGCATGGTGCATTGCGGCTTCGAAGGCACTGCCGTTACCGATTCCGTGAAGAAGCCGTGGAAGCTCATTCCGCTGCAAGTTCGCGGCGTGAAGACGGAAGGCCCGATGGCGCCGGAAATCTCACTGGCCAATCAACGCCCGGCGGAATTCGTGTTCTCCCGTCATGTCGAGCATAAGCTAGCCGAGATCAGGTCCAGCAAGACCGTCTCCGAGGAAGTCGCGGCAGCGGAGTAGCGACCGGAACGCGGCGGCGGAATCCCGCGCCAGATAAAACAAACTCGGTATCTGCTGAGGATGCGCCATCACGGAGCGCAGGATGGCTTGCGCGTCGATCGAGCCGTCGGGCTTCATCGCGACGAGAGCGGCCGGCGGCAAGGTGCGGTCGCTCGGATCGCACACCACGCGCAGTACGGCGAACGGCTTTTTGTATTGGTGAGCGGCGCGCGCCGCGATGTGGGATTCCATATCGACCGTGACGGCGCCCGTGCGTTCGTAAAGGTCTGTCTTTGCGGGCCGCTGAGTGATGACGGTATCGCTGCCGGCAACAGTGCCGGGTTTGGAACGCGGGATGGCGCGCCACAGCCGCTGCAGCCAGTCGGGATTCGTTTCGTAGCGTTCGCTGCCGGCAACGACTTCGGAACCGATGACGACATTGCCGGGCCGCATGTCCGGCGAAAGCCCGCCCGCGATGCCGATGCTGATGACGCCGGAAACGCCCTTTTCGGGGAGGACCGTGTCGAGCTGCTTTTTCAGACCGCGGGCATCGCCGCCGCCGACAAGCGAAACGACGCGCTCGCCTTTGACGATGCGAGCTTCACGAACCATGCCCGTGACAGCAACGATCATCTAAAGCCCGTAGGCCACGCGATGTGAATTGCCGAGCTTGAGATTGCGATAACGTGCGACCGCCCATAGCGGGAAGAATTTCGGATAGCCGTGATAACGCAGATAGAACACGCGCGGGAACCCGCCCCCGGTATATTCTTCCTGCGGCCACAAGCCGTCCGCGCTTTGCGTTTCCTGCAGATAGCGGATGCCGCGTGCGACGGCGGGATGGTTGACGTCGCCCGACGCCATCAATCCCAGCAGGGCCCACGCGGTCTGCGACGCGGTAGACGCGCTGCGTTCGTAACCGGCGTAATCGAGCTTGTAGCTGTCGCAATCCTCGCCCCAGCCGCCGTCTTCGTTCTGGATCGAGATGAGCCAGGCGGCGGCGCGGCGGATCATCGGCGCGTTGATATCGACCTTGGCGGCGTTCAAGCCCGCCAGCACCGACCATGTGCCGTAGATGTAGTTCACGCCCCAGCGCCCGAACCAGCTTCCGTCCTTCATCTGTACGCGCTCGAGATAGGCGATCGCCTCTTTCATGCGCGGGCTGTCGGGCGCTTCGCCCAACTGCGCGAGCATGCCGATGCAACGGCCCGTCACGTCTTCGGTCGGCGGATCGAGCAGCGCGCCATGATCGGCGAACGGGATATTGTTGAGATAATGATAGCCGTTGTCGGCGTCGAATGCGCCCCAGCCGCCGTTCTTGCTCTGAAGGCCCTCGACCCATTCGCGGCCGCGTTCGATGGATTCCGTAAAGTCCGCTTGCGGCGCAATCGTTTCGCGCGCGCGATCGAGCGCCATCACCACGACGGCCGTGTCGTCGAGATCGGGGTAGTGATCGTTGTTGTACTGGAAGGCCCAGCCGCCGGGGCGCACATCCGGGCGTTCTTCCGCCCAATCGCCCTTGACGTTCAATACCTGGCGCTGCTTGAGCCATTCGAGGCCCAGCACGACCTTTTCATTGGCGTCTTCACCGCGCACTTCCATCAGCGCATGGCAGGCAAGCGCCGTGTCCCAGATCGGAGACACGCAAGGCTGGCAATAGGCTTCGTCTTCCTTGACGACCAGCAGCTTTTCGACGGAATGACGCGCGATAGCGCGATCCGGATGATCGGGCTTGTAGCCCAGCGCGTCGAACATCATCACGCTATTGGTCATCGCGGGATAGATTGCGCCCAGACCATCTTCGCCATTCAGGCGCTCGGTGACGAAAGCGACGCAGCGGTCGATGGCACGCTGGTGCAACTTCTTCGGCCAGAACGGCTCTACGACTTTCAACACGCGGTCCAGATTGATGAAGAACCACGCCCAGTAACGGTTCTGATGTGGTGCACGACGCTGCGCGGGAGCGCGCTTCGACTTGAACAATTCGCCGATATGGATGTTGCGGGGGTTTCGCGCGAGCGGCTTCAACGAAGCCAGCACCAGAAGCGGCACCATCACCGTGCGCGCCCAATACGACATCTTGGAAAGATGGATCGGGAACCAGCGCGGCAACAGGATGAGTTCGGCGGGAATGGTCGGCACGCTCTTCCAGGACAATTCGCCGTAGAGCGCCAGAAGTATGCGGGTGAAGACGTTGGCGTGCTCCGCGCCGCCATGGGCGAGAATCGCTTCGCGCGCGCGCTTCATGTGCGGCGCGTTGATGTCGTCGCCGATCATCTTGAGCGCGAAATAGGCTTTCACCGTGGCGCTGATATCGAACGCGCCGTTGTGGAACAGCGGCCAGCCGCCATGTTCGCCCTGGATGCGGCGCAGGTAATTGCCGATCTTGCGTTCGAGTTCGAGGTTCGGCGTTTCGGCCAGATAGTGCACCAAGAGAATGTATTCGGAGGGGATTGTCGCGTCGGCTTCGAGTTCGAAGACCCAATGCCCGTCGTCGCGCTGCTGATCGAGCAGCGCGCTGGAGGCGTTTTGGATCACGTCCTCCAATTCCAATAGGCTGCTGTCGACGATCATCTTATTCATTGTGGGGCTTATCTAAGAACGAATCTGTGGATTATAGAGACTGACCGCGAAGTGCCAATTGCGCTGCCTTGTGGCCGGAGCGAATCGCCCCTTCGATGGTTGCGGGCAGACCCGTCTGGGTCCAATCGCCTGCGAGCACAAGATTGGCGTAATCCGTGGCAGCATTGGGGCGCAAGGCATCCTGCTCCGGGGTCGCGGCGAAGGTGGCCCGCTTTTCCTTTACGATTTGCCAAGGGGGCAGCTCCGGAGAGAGACCGTGGACGTGAGCCACGTCGCGCCAAAGCGTCCGGGCCAGGGATTCGCGGTCTAAATCAACGAGTTGGTCAGCCCCGCTGACAGTCACAGAAACCCTGTCGGAGAACGCAAAAACCCATTGGGCGGTTCCCCCGATAAGCCCGACGATGGCGGGCACGCCTTTGGGGGGCGCGATCAGATAATGCGCATTGACGATAGCACTATGATCTGTGGGGGTTTTGAGGCCGGGTATCAGTTCGGCCGCAACCCAAGGGGGCACGGCAAGGACAACCGAATCTTTTGGCCCCAACTGTGTCTCTTCTCCCACATCGAAAGCGGCGATGCGGCCCGGCGCAAGCGTCAATTTTCGCACACGCTGACCGAAGCGGACGGTTGCATCCCTGGCCTTCAAATAGGCGAGTGCGGGCTCGACAAGCGCGGATGCCAAATGCGGCTCGGCGATGCGCGGATAATAGTGGCGCCCGCCTTTGGCGAGCGTTTCGCGCACGATGGCACCTGCAAGCGCGGCCGAACCGATTTCGGGTCTGATGTTTAGCGCGGCGAGCAGAAACGGATCGAGCAGGCGATCCCACAACACGCCTTCGCATTTCATCGCGTCCTGCACGCGCTGGCGCTTGTTCGCGAACATCAAACCGGCCATGCCGAGATAATTGGATGGTTTGGTGTCGGGTACGCGGCGCGTCTTCGACAACACCCACCAGGCGAGCGGCCCGTCATTGGGCGTGATCGTCCAACGCTTGCCGGTGTTGAGATCGGCGAAATTGAATTCGGCGCGATTGGGGCCGGTCAATCCTCTTTCGGCGCCGATCGCGCGAAGATAATCGAACGTGGCGTGATTGCCGGATAGGACGAGATGATTGCCGTTGTCGATGGTGCGGCCGAGCGTGCTGTCGAAATAGGATCGGCAGCGGCCACCCGCCTGGTTGGCGGCTTCGATGAGTTCGACCTTGCGGCCCTTGCCCGCAATCGCAACCGCGGCGCTTAATCCCGACAATCCGGCGCCGATGACATAAACCGTGCCGTGGCTCATCCGAAGAATCCGTGACGGGAGACGAGCAGCAGCAATTCGGCCTTGCCGATGCGGGCGCGCGTGCGCGGCGGCGCCCAGCCCGCGCGCTCCATCTTTGAAAGAATCTTGGAATAGACGGCCGCCATCAGCCGTGGCGCGGCGATGCGGCCTTTCGGATGCCGGGCTAAAATCGTTTCGGCGCCGCGATAATGTTCATGCGCGCGAGCGGCGACGACGCGGCAGGCCTTGTCGATCAACGGCGTGGAGACGGCCAGACGCGGTTCGATGGTTTGGATGCCCGCTTCGGTCAATGCCTCGCGCGGGAGATAAAGACGATTGATTGCCGCGTCTTCATCGAGATCGCGCAGGATATTCGTAAGCTGCAGCGCACGGCCCAGATGGAATGCCAACGCGAAACCCGGATTTTCGTCCATGCCAAACACCTTGATCGACAAACGGCCGACGGCGCTGGCGACGCGATCGCAATAGAGATCGAGGGTTTCGAAACTGGGGGCGCAAATATCCGCCGCAACGTCCATATCCATGCCGTCGATCACGGCGAGGAAATCTTCCTCACGCAAGTGGAACCGGACAATGGCCGCGCGCAGGAACGCGACGCGCTCCGGCACGGTGCCTGCGTGATAGAGTTTGGCGAGATCGGCACGCCAGGCTTCGAGGGCGGCGTGGCGGCTTTCGCGCGTGCCGACGCCATCGTCGGCGATGTCGTCCACCGCGCGGCAGAAGGCATAGATCGCGAACATGGCGTCGCGTTCGATCCTCGGCAAAATACGCATCGCCGAATAGAAGGAGCTGGTGGTCGCCTTCTTCTGTGCCAGTTCTGTTTCGGGCACTTCGCGGATCATGTCGGTGGCGGCATTCATGGATGGGCTGCGGGTTGAAGGCCCGCCTTATTAATGCGCTTGCGAGCCACAAGGAAGCGGGCAGCGGTGAGCAACGCCAACCCGAGCGCCTCGGGTTTGGAATGATGGACCCGATCCGATAATGGATCGCGCGCCAGAAGACGCCGGTTGAGGCTTTCGGCAAGGCGTTGAATCACTGCGACTTCGAGCGCCAATCGCGTGTCGGCGATCTGGCCTTCGAACGGCTTGGCCTGCGCAAGAAGGCCGGCGTTGCGCCGGGCGAGGCTTTCGATCACGCCGCGCAAGGCTGGGGATGATTTGGCTTCGCCCAACGCTTCGGGAGCGATATTTGCGGCGGCGAGGGAATCGAGCGGGATATAGACGCGATTGAGCGCGCGATAATCCTTGCCGCAGTCCTGCAGGTGGTTGATCACCTGAAGTGCTGCGCACAGGGCATCGGAGGCAGGCCAGGTGTTGCGATCCTCGCCATGAACATCGAGCACGAAACGGCCGACGGGCATCGCCGAATAGCGGCAATAATCCATCAGCTCGTCCCAGTTGGCATAACGCAGCTTGACGACGTCGCGGCGGAACGCTTCGAGAAGATCGCTTGCGTGTTGCGTGGTGAGTTTCTTCTCCGCAAGTGCGTTGCGCAGGGCGACGGCTTCCGTTGCGCTGTTGTCGAGGCCGGTGAGACCGCGATGCATCTGATCGAGCAGGCGCAGCTTGTCTTCGGCGCTGGCGGTTTCGTTGTCCGCGATGTCGTCGGCCGCGCGCGCAAAACGATAGAACGCAAGGATGACCGGGCGATGGCGCGGATGGATCAGCACCGAGGCGACAGGAAAGTTCTCGTCGGTATGGCCCTTGCCGGATGCGAGATCGGTGGCGGTTGTCATGCGCGGATCGCCTGTGCCCTGCCCTTCCACATGCCGCCGCGACCACGCCAGAACTGGATGGCGGAGTCGAAGGTGAAGGCTGTGTAGAGGATGCCGATGACGGGAAGCGCTGCGCCCCAAAGCGGAGAGAGTTTGTAGAACCGCAGCATGGGCACGAAGGCGATGGCCATTGCAAGCCATGCGAGCGCGCCCGCGATCTGCGCGAGACCGCTGGCGAATATGGCGGCAACGAACGGCGCGACGAACAGCAGAGACATGCCGAACACCGTGCCAGCCAATTCAAGCGGCGAATAGTGAAGCTGTGCGTAAGCGGAGCGCGCGATCATGCGGCGGATTTCGCCCAAGCCTTCGTAGGGGCGGATGCTCACGGAGCGGTTGGTGAGGCCGAGCCAGATGGGCCCTTGGCGTTTCATCGCGCGGCCGAGCGCGCAATCATCGATGATTTCGCGGCTGATCGCGTCGATGTTGCCTGCGCGCTCGAGCGCATCGCGTTTGACCAGCATGCAACCGCCGGCGGCGGCGGCAGTGGAGTTTTTCGGGCGGTTCACCAGCGCGAAGGGGAACAGCATGTCGAAGAAGAAGACGAAGGCCGGGATCATCAGCTTTTCGGCGAAACTCTTGCAGTGCAGCTTCGCCATCAGCGAGACGAGGACGAGCTTGCCGCTTTCGGCGCGGGCGACAAGTTTGCGCAAATTCTCCGGTGCGTGCGCGATGTCGGCGTCGGTTAGCCAGAGATAGTCCGGTGTTCCGGCCTGCGCGATGCCCTGGCGGACGGCCCACAATTTTCCGGTCCAACCGGCGGGGCGCGAGGAGCCGCCCACAATCGTCAGGCGCTCTTGCGACGGAAGCGTGCGGGCGATGGCGGATGTTTCGTCCGTGCTTTGGTCGTCGACGAGAATGACGTTGAACGCGCCGGGATAATCTTGCGCGAGAAGGCTTCCGATAGAGCGCGCGATCACATCGGCTTCGTCGCGCGCGGGGACGACGGCGGTGACCGAGGGCCAGGTTTTCGGTTCGACGGGTTCGTTCAGGTCGTCGCGGTCGCGCGCGAGCCAGAACATGCCACGGCCGAACAGCAGGAAGATCCAGATCGCGAGCGGAAGGAAGGCGAGCGCGATCATTGCAGATA
>CAZTCU010000077.1:8450-10324 GCA_964612235.1 uncultured Rhizobium sp. | reverse complement strand
GTTTTTCCGGTCCCCGGCCAGGCTGGGGATCGACCCCAGGCAGCGCAGGTGCGCCCCCTGGGGCGTTGGCGTTTTGTCTACTGGTGGCCGGGTCAGGCCCGGCCATGGAGAGTGTTGATGTTTGAATCCTTGCAGTCGCGTCTGGGTGGCGTGTTCGACCGTTTGCGCGGTCGCGGTGCGCTGTCGGAGGCCGATGTCGAGGAAGCGCTGGGCGAAGTCCGCTTAGCCCTGATCGATGCCGACGTGGCGCTGCCCGTCGTCAAGGATTTCATCGACCGCGTGCGCCCGCGCGCCATCGGCAACGAAGTCATCCGCTCGGTCACGCCCGGCCAGCAGGTCGTCAAAATCGTCCACGATGCGCTGGTCGAAACCTTGGGCGCAGACAACGCGGCACTCGATCTCGGTTCGCCGCCCGCGCCGATCCTCATGGTGGGCCTGCAGGGCTCGGGTAAAACGACGTCCAGCGCCAAGCTCGCGCTGATGCTCCAGACCAAAGAAAAGAAGCGCGTGTTGATGGCCTCGCTCGACGTGCGCCGTCCCGCCGCGATGGAGCAGTTGAAGATTCTGGGCGAGCAGGCTGGTGTCGCCACGCTTCCGATCATGGCCAACCAGCAGCCGGTCGATATCGCCAAGCGCGCGCTCGCCAGTGCGCGGGTCGGCGGTTACGACGTTCTCATTCTCGACACCGCCGGCCGCCAGCACATCGACGAAGCGTTGATGAGCGAAGTGGCCCAAATCCGCGATCAGGTGAAGCCGCACGAAACCTTGCTGGTTGCGGATTCGCTCACCGGTCAGGATGCGGTGAACATCGCCAAATCCTTCAACGAGCGCGTGAAGCTTTCGGGCATCATCCTCACCCGCGCCGATGGCGATGCGCGTGGCGGTGCAGCCCTTTCGATGCGCATGGTCACCGGCGCGCCGATCAAGTTCCTTGGCGTCGGCGAAAAGCTCGACGCGCTCGAAGCCTTCCATCCCGAACGTGTCGCGGGCCGTATCCTCGACATGGGCGACGTGGTGAGCCTTGTCGAAAAGGCCGCCGAAACGCTCGACAAGGAAAAAGCCGAGAAGATCGCCCGCAAGATGAAGAAGGGCGAGTTCGACATGGACGATCTCGCCGAACAACTGCGTCAGATGAAGAAATTGGGCGGCATGCAGGGCGTGCTCGCGATGCTTCCCGGCGTCGGCCGCGTGAAGGACCAACTGAGCGCCGCCGGATTGGACGACAAGCTGCTCTCGCGCCAGGAAGCGATCATCCTGTCGATGACGCAAGCCGAACGCACCAAACCCGATGTCATCAACGGTTCGCGCCGCAAGCGTATCGCGGCGGGCGCGGGCGTCGAGGTGAGCGAGGTCAACAAGCTTCTAAAGATGCACCGGCAGATGTCGGACATGATGAAGAAGATGGGAAGAATGGGCGGCAAGCTGCCTGCCGGTCTTTCCGGATTGATGGGGGGCGGCATGCCCCAGCTTCCGCCCGGCATGATGCCCGGAAGGAAATAAGCACCGGAAATAATTTCACTGAAAGGAACAAATTATGGCTTTGAAGATCAGACTGGCGCGCGGCGGCACGAAGAAGCGCCCGCATTACAACATCGTGGTCGCGGATTCCCGCAGCGCGCGCGATGGCCGTTTCATCGAAAAGATCGGCTCCTACAATCCGCTGCTGCCGAAGGATCATGCCGATCGCCTCAAGCTCGACCTCGAAAAGGCGAAGGAATGGATGGCGAAGGGCGCGACCTCGACCGATCGCGTGCATCGCTTCCTCGCCAATGCGGGCCTGGTGAAGCCGCTTCAGAAGAACAACCCGGAAAAGGCCAAGCCGAAGAAGAAGGCGCAGGAGCGCGCTGCCGCTGCTGCCGCCGCATCCGGCGAAG
>CAZTCU010000077.1:5838-8350 GCA_964612235.1 uncultured Rhizobium sp. | reverse complement strand
GCTTGGCGCCTACGGCCCGCTCCATACCGAGGACGGCCGCCGCTTCACCATCACGCACGCGCGGGCGAACAAGCCCGATGAAGCGATCGTGCGATTTGCGGAAATCGCGGACCGCAATGCCGCCGAGAGCCTGAAAGGCACGGAACTTTTCGTTTCCCGCTCGGCCCTTCCCGCCGTGAAGGACGAAGAGTTCTACCACGCCGATCTCATCGGGCTGCGCGCCGAGGATGGGGAGGGCAGGATGCTCGGCACCGTCTCCGCCATTCACAATTTCGGCGCGGGCGATGTGATCGAAATCAAGCGAGACGATGGCGACAGCGTCATGCTGCCCTTCACCCGCGAGATCGTGCCTGTCATCGAAATCGAGGCCGGGCGCGTTATCATAGCCGCACCCGAGGAAGTCGAAGCGGAAACCAGAGGAACCGTCGAATGAGCGACATCACATTCCGCAACGCCCGCAAGGACGACGTGAAAACGCTGGTGGCGTTGTTAGCCGACGACGACATCGCCGAAGGCCGCGAACAGGCCAAGGGCGATCTTCTGCCTGCCTATTCCGCCGCCTTCGATGAAATGTCGAAGAATCCGGACAACCGCATCCTTGTGGCCGAGCAGGACGGCCAGATCGTCGGCTCGCTGCAAATCGTCTATGTGCCCGGCCTGTCGCGGCAGGGTGCGAAACGCGCGATCATCGAATCCGTGCGCGTGTCGTCCAAAGCACGCGGCCAGAACATCGGTACGCTGCTGATGAAGGAAGCCATCGCGCAGGCGAAGGCCGCAGGCTGCAAATTGGTGCAACTGACGTCCGACAAACGCCGCACGCGCGCGCATCTCTTCTATCGCCGCCTCGGCTTCCTGCAGACGCACGAAGGCTTCAAGCTGGACCTTTGACGTCGAACAAAGCGCCCGGCGACAAATAAGCCACACATTCTCCAAAAGCATCGGAAAGCTATCGAACATCTGCAATGCTGCTGCAAAATCCACAGCATGGATAACAAACGACAGCTCAAATCAATTTATGAAACTTGTCATCCCGGCCAAGCGGCGAAGCCGCGCCGAGCCGGGACCCATCCAGCCACTTCTCGATGGGTCCCGGATCGCGCGAAGGGCGCGTCCGGGATGACAAGGTTTTTTGTAAATTCCGACAACGCAATTCCATCTCGGCAACGTGCGATAGCGTCCGGGGGGGAGGGGGGTGCGGAAAACCGAAAAACGACTAACTCACTGACTTTAAATCATAAAGCCGTCGCTACCAACCGGCCCAGGCGGACGGTAAGAAGAACGCGATGACCTGGCGCGCCACCGTTCTCACCCTCTTCCCGGACATGTTTCCGGGGCCGATTGGCGCATCGCTGCTCGGCAAAGCGTTGGAGAAAAATCTCTGGTCGCTCGATGTGCGCGACATCCGCGAACACGGGCTCGGCAAACATCGCACGGTGGATGACACGCCATCCGGCGGCGGTCCGGGCATGGTGATGCGCGCCGACGTGGCCTGTGCCGCGCTCGATGCGGCGGCGAACGGAACGCCTCAAATCTATCTCTCCCCACGCGGCAAACCGCTGACGCAGGCGCGTGTACGCGAACTTTCCGCCGGTCCGGGCGTCACGCTCCTCTGCGGGCGGTTCGAGGGGCTGGACCAGCGCGCCATCGAGGCGCGGAACCTGGAAGAGATCTCCGTGGGCGATTTCGTGTTGGCAGGGGGCGAGATCGCGGCCATGGCCCTGATCGAGGCCTCTGTCCGCCTGATCCCCGGCGTGCTGGGGGCCGAGGCCTCCCCCTCTGAGGAAAGCTTCGAAAACGGCCTTCTCGAATATCCTCAATTCACACGCCCCCAAAGCTTCGAGGGCAGGGACATCCCGTCTGTCCTAACCGGCGGAAATCATTCGGAAATTGCCAAATGGCGGCGATCCCAGGCGGAAAGCCTGACCAGGGCGCGGCGTCCCGACCTGTGGGCCCTCTATGAAAAGCCAAAAGGCTAGGTTATACGCCCGCTCCTTTCCGAATTATCCGCCGCCGGAGTTGACCGCCATGAACCTGTTGAAACAGCTCGAAGCCGAGCAGATGCAAGCCGTTCGCGGCGGCAGGGCCCTGCCCGAATTCCGGCCGGGCGACACGCTGAAGGTCAGTGTGAAGGTCGTGGAATCGAGCTACGACGAAAAGGCCAAGCAGACCAAGACGCGCGAGCGTCTTCAGGCGTTCGAAGGCGTGTGCATTGCGCGCCAGGGCGAAGGCCTGAACGAAAGTTTCACGGTGCGGAAGATTTCTTACGGCGAAGGCGTGGAGCGCGTGTTTCCGGTCTACAGCCCGCTCGTGGATTCCGTCGACGTCATCCGCAAGGGCAAGGTGCGCCGCGCGAAGCTTTATTACCTGCGCGAACGCCGGGGCAAAGGCGCGCGTATCGCCGAACGCACGGAACGCGCCGAAGTCGAGGCCTGATTACTTTTTCGCCACAGGCGAAAATTATCGGCTTCACCCACTGTCAAACATATCGGGTCTAAGTATTCTCCGCGCCCCC
>CAZTCU010000077.1:0-5738 GCA_964612235.1 uncultured Rhizobium sp. | reverse complement strand
TTATCGGCTTCACCCACTGTCAAACATATCGGGTCTAAGTATTCTCCGCGCCCCCCAACGCGCGGCCAGCAAAAGTGGCTTCCCGGTTTTGCGTCCGGCCGCACGGTTGAGAAAACCTAGGTGCGTGCTGTGTCGCGTCATGTTGTTCCCGATGAAGTGCTGTCGCGCGAGGAAGTTCTCGCCGAAGCCCAGCCGCTTGCCAGCATCCCGTCCACGCCATTCGCGTTCATCTGGTTTCTGGTGCGCACGCATTATGCCGCGCGCATCTCCGTTCTCGTGGGCCTTGCGGCGTTGGGTGCCGCGATCGATGCATTCGGCCCGCTTGCGCTCTCCCATCTCATCAACGCGATCACGGCCGCGGTGCAGAGCCATGCGAGCTTCACATCCGCCGTGCTTCCGTGGGTCGCGCTGTTCGGGCTGATCTGGATTTCCGCCGCGTTCATCTATCGCGGCTATGAGTGGATCGACATCGATACCTCGCCGCGCATGCGCGCGCTCGCGCAGAAATATCTCTTTGCCTATCTGCTCGGCCATTCCCCGCGCTACTTCCAGGAGAATTTCGCGGGCAAGCTCGGCCAGAAGATCAAGCAGGCGGGGCAGGCCACCGTCTCCATCCTCAACATCCTCTGCCTCGACATGGTGCGCGTGTCGGGTCTGGTGATCGTGGGCGGCATCCTGATGTTCCGCGCCAATGCGGTTTATGCGGCCATTCTTATGGCCTGGACGGCGCTTTATCTGGGCATTGTCGTCAGCCTGGCGCGGCGCTGCGTGACGCTGTCGAAGAATTTCTCCGAAGAGGTTTCGACTTCCACGGGACGGCTCATCGACGCCATCACCAACGCCGATCTGGTGCGCGCCTTCGCCAAGGCCGCTTATGAGCGCCGCTTTCTTTCGTTCTTCCTGACCGATGAGATGAACGCCTCTCGCAAGTTGCGGCGTTTCCTCATCATGATGCGCACTTTCATGCAGTTCGCCACGCTCGCGCTCTTGATCGGATTGCTGACCGTCGCCAGCATGGATGCCCTCTCCGGCGCCATCAGCCTTGGCGTCTTCGCGATGGTCTATTTCCTGGGATCGTCCATCGCGCGCAGCGTGCAGGAATTGTCGTTCCGCATGCTCGACTATTTCGAACAGCTGGGCACGCTCGCCGAAGCGCTCGAACTCGTCAGCCAGCAACACGAGATCGTCGATGCGCCGAACGCAAAGCCGCTTGTGGTGAGCGAGGGCGCGATCAGCGTTCAGCACATCGCCTTTGCCCATCCCGACGGGCAGGTGGTCTTCGCCGATCTCTCGCTCGACATCAAAGCGGGCGAGAAAGTCGGCCTCGTCGGTCCGTCGGGCGCGGGCAAGTCGACGTTCGTGAAGATGTTGCGGCGCCAATACGAACCGCAATCCGGCCGCATCCTGATCGACGGACAGGACATCTCGCTCGTCACCTGGGACTCGCTCAACGAAGGCATCGCCGAGGTGCAGCAGACACCGGGGGTTTTCCATCGCGCGGTGCGCGACAACATCCGCTACGCCAAACCGTCGGCGCGCGAAGAAGAAGTGGTGCGCGCGGCGGGCGATGCCCATGCGCATGAATTCATCCAAGCCCGCTCCACCGGCTACGGCACCATCGTGGGCGAGCAGGGGATCAAGCTTTCGGGCGGCGAGCGCCAGCGCGTGGCCATCGCGCGGGCACTGGTGAAAGACGCGAAGATCCTGGTGCTGGACGAGGCCACGTCCTCGCTCGATTCCGAGTCCGAACACCTGATCCAGGAAGGGCTCTGGACGCTCATGCAGGGCCGCACCGTCATCGCCATCGCGCACCGTTTGTCGACGGTCGCCAGCATGGACCGCATCGTCTATCTCGAAGCCGGCCGCATCATAGAAGACGGCCCGCATCGCGAGTTGTTGGCCAAGGGCGGGGCTTACGCGAAGCTCTGGAATCGCCAGATGGGCGGCTTTATCGACGCTGCGTGACATAGAATCGCAAATAATCCCCTAGAATCGGCGTTTTTGGCTTGCAGCCCTCTCGCGCCTTGCAGGAAATGCAGTAAATTCGGGCATCATCTGTGATTCGCCAACAGGAGCATCCAATGGCAAAAGCATCAGCGCCCAAAGCCGCTGCGAAGACGAAGACCGAAACGATGAGCACCCGCCAGCTGGCCGCTCAATTGGCCGAGAACCATGAGCTGACCAACAAAGCGGCAAACGCCATCATGGAAGACTTCGCCGCGATCGTGACCAAGCAGCTGAAGAAGGGCGTGCGCATCCGCCTGAACGGCCTTGGTATTCTGCAGGTTCGCAAGCGCGCCGCCCGCATGGGCCGCAACCCGGCGACCGGCGAAGCGATCAAGATCAAGGCGAGCAAGAAGGTCGCCTTCCGCGCTTCGAAGGAACTGAAGACGGCCGTCTGAGGCAGTCTCGACTCCTTGAGTTAGCGACGGGCGGATGCGGCGGCGCATCCGCCCGTTTGCTTTTTTGGGATCAATCCGGCGGGCTGAACGAGACCTGCACCTTGTAATACTTGGTGGCCGCGGCCTTGTTGTCGAAGGTCTTTCCTTCGGGGCGGCGCTTGCTCTTCACCGTGTAGGCGATGTCGATCTTCCGGCGCGGCTCGCCGCCGAACAGAACATCCTCCGTCAGCGTCACGCCCCGCTCAGATTTCAAAACCCGCCGCTTGGCCATCACAAGTCCCCGGAAACGAACAGACGCGGAAATCCTATCCCGCTTATGTTGCAGTGCAGCGTGACCGTTTGGCGCAGGGAAATCAAGGGATTATAGGGACGTTGCGCGCAATCTCAGCGCATTGCCGATCACGGAAACCGAGCTCAAGCTCATGGCTGCCGCTGCGAGGGCCGGGCTCAAAAGCAGCCCAAAGGCGGGATAAAGCACGCCCGCGGCCACGGGAACGCCGATGACATTGTAGACGAAGGCCAGCACCAAGTTCTGCCGGATGTTGGCCATCGTTGCCCGGCTTAACGCGCGTGCGCGGGCGATTCCCGCGAGATCTCCCTTCACAAGCGTAATTCCCGCGCTTTCCATCGCGACATCCGTGCCGGTGCCCATCGCGATACCGATGTCGGCCGCGGCCAATGCGGGCGCGTCGTTCACGCCGTCGCCGGCCATGGCCACCACATGTCCTTCTCGGCGCAGCCTGCTCACAATGGCGTTCTTGGCTTGCGGCAGCACCTCCGCTTCGACCTCGTCGATGCCCAGCTTTGCGGCCACCGCTTTCGCCGTAATGCGGTTGTCGCCGGTGAGCATCACAAGCCGGATTCCATCGGCCTTCAGTTTTTGGAGCGCCTCCGGCGTCGTCTGCTTGATGGGATCGGCGATGGCGATAATGCCGCCGGCACGGCCGTCGACCGAAACGAACATCGCGGTCGCGCCATCCCGCCGCAATTCGTCTGCGCGCGAGGCCAACGCTTCCGTATCGACATCGGCGTCTTTCAGGAATTGGGCCGTACCAATCGCCACGCGCTTGCCCGCGACGCGAGCCGTCACGCCCTTGCCCGTAACCGACTGGAATTCGCTTGCCTGAGACAACTTCGCATCGCGTTCCCGTGCAGCGGCCACAATCGCCGCGGCCAGCGGATGTTCGCTCGCGGCCTCAACGCTCCCAGCCAATGAAAGCAATCCCGCTTCGTCAATTCCACCGGCGGCCACAATCTGGATCACGCGCGGTTTGCCTTCGGTCAGTGTTCCCGTCTTGTCGAGCACCAGTGTGTCGACTTTCTCAAATCGTTCCAGCGCCTCCGCATCGCGGATCAGCACGCCCACCTGCGCGCCCTTGCCCACACCCACCATGATCGACATCGGCGTCGCCAAACCGAGCGCACAGGGACAAGCGATAATCACCACAGATACCGCGGCCACCAGCGCATGGGAGAGCAAGGGCGCGGGCCCCCAGATCATCCATCCGGCGAACGCCAGTACGGCGACGACAATCACCGCGGGCACAAACCAGGCCGAGGCGCGATCGGCCAACCGTTGAATCGGCGCGCGGCTGCGCTGGGCCTCGGACACCATTTGCACGATGCGCGCGAGCATCGTCTCGCCGCCCACTTTCTCGGCGCGCATGATCAAAGCGCCCGTACCGTTCATCGTGCCGCCGATCAGCTTCGAATGAACCTGCTTTTCGACCGGCATGGATTCGCCCGTGACCATCGATTCATCGACGGCGCTCGTCCCGTCGATCGCCTCGCCATCCACCGGCACGCGTTCGCCGGGGCGGACGCGCAGACGGTCGCCCGCCTGCACATGCTCTACGGGAATGTCCTCCTCGGTGCCGTCGTCACGAAGACGGCGCGCGGTTGCGGGCGCAAGTTTCAGCAGCGCGCGAATGGCGCCGCCGGTGCGCTCCCGCGCGCGCAATTCGAGAACCTGTCCCAAAAGCACCAGCACGGTGATGACCGCTGCCGCTTCGAAATAGACCGGCGCCATGCCGTTTTGCAGGACGCCGGACGGAAACAATCCGGGTGCCGAAACGGCCACGACACTGAAGCCATAGGCCGCGCCCGTGCCCAGCGCGATCAACGTGAACATGTTGAGTGAGCGGTTCGCGACAGACGCCCAACCTCGCACGAAAAACGGCCAACCTGCCCACAGCACCACAGGGGTGCTTAAAGCGAATTGCAGCCACATCGAAATCTGCGGTGGGATCAGGTGATGAAGATCGAACAGATGGGCGCTCATCTCGAGCGCAAATACCGGCGCCGTGAGCACAAGTCCGATCCAGAAACGCCGTGTCATATCGATCAGTTCGGGGTTTGGGCCTTCCACCGATGCCGCGTGCAACGGTTCCAGCGCCATTCCGCAGATCGGACACGATCCCGGCCCCTTTTGGCGGATCTCGGGATGCATCGGGCACGTGTAGATCGCGTCCGCAGCGGCTGGTGCGTCCTTGGGGGCGGTATCGTGACCATGGTGGACGCTGGAGGGTTCTTCCGGCTTCTGAGCCGCGTATTTCTCAGGGTCTGCGACGAATTTTGCGCGACAGCCTGCGCTGCAGAAGAAATACGTCGCGCCCTTATATTCGGCGCTGTGCTTTGCCGTTGCCGGATCCACGCTCATGCCGCAGACGGCATCGCGGACTTGCATGTCATTTCCCATAGCGACTGAACAACTCCACCAGTTCGTTGAATTTCCTGGTCTGATCTTTCACGTCGCCGCTTTCGATGGCGTGGGCCACGCAGTGCGCGGCGTGTTCTTTCAGTATTTCTTCTTCCACGCGTTTGAGCGCTGCTTTGATCGCCTGCATCTGGGTCAGGATGTCGATGCAATAGCGGTCCTCTTCCACCATGCGCGCGATGCCGCGCACCTGGCCCTCAATGCGCGCCAGCCGCGTAGCGAGTTTCGGATCGTGCTTCTTCTTCATCGGCATTCTCTTGTATACCCCATAGGGGTATATTAGTATGGCTGTACGGTCCGTTCAAGGCCGTGGTCTTCGATCATGAGGGTTCCATGCGTCGCGTGGTGTTGGGTTTTGCGGTTTTGGTTGGTTTTTCGGCGCCGTCCTGGGCGGATGAACATGACCACGGAAGCATGTCCGGCATGGATATGGGCAATATGGATATGGGTCCGACGAGCGAAATGCCCGGCATGGGAGAGGGCGTGCTCGGCTCCTATCCGATGACGCGCGATGCATCCGGCACAAGCTGGCAACCCGATGCCGCAACGCATGAAGCCATTCACGCGATGGCGGGCGACTGGATGCTGATGGGCCACCTGCGCCTCGACGGCATCTACGA
>CAZTCU010000076.1:0-10352 GCA_964612235.1 uncultured Rhizobium sp. | reverse complement strand
CGAACGGATCTTCGCTGAATTCCTCTACCGCGCGCATCGGCACATCGAGCGCCGGGTTGGCGCCCAGATAGAGCACCAGCGTCATCTGCTTATTCTTCGCATTCCATTTCATCTGGGGTGCGAAGCCGCCGGGTTTGCGGAAGGTGTCGCCGTCGAAATCCATCTTGCGGGGTTCGACGTTGTTCCAGCCGGAGGCGAGCCGCGCCACCATTTCTTCGCGGATGGACTGGCGTTCGGCTTCAGTGGTTTCGGGCCCGATGGTGGTGGTGTCGGGGGCGCTGACGCGGACAAGCCCGTCCTTCCCGATCTCCAGCCACGCCGCGATGATGGTGTCGGAGGACTCGTAAGTACCCTCCCAATGGCCCACGGGCGGTTTGTGGCGCGAGCATCCCGCCAGCACCAACAGCGCAACCACGATAAGGGCGGCCCAGCGCATCAGGCGTCCTTCCTTCCGACTCATGGCCGGAATTTGTGGAGAATAAGCCCTAACGGCCGGTTTCGCATGGCCGATGTGACGATTCCCGCCTTGAACCGCGCGGACAGCGGCTTATACCCACGCCCTTCTCTTTGAACGGGATTTTGCCATGAGTGCGCTGCCGCAGGGCTTTCTGGCCCAGTCGCTGAACCGGATCCAGCCGTCGCCCACCATCGCGGTGACGCAGAAGGCGCGCGACCTGAAGGCAGCCGGGCGCGACGTGATCGGCCTCGGCGCGGGCGAACCCGATTTCGACACGCCGGACAACATCAAGGAAGCCGCCATTGCCGCCATCAAGCGCGGCGAGACCAAATATACCGCCGTCGAAGGCATCCCCGAATTGCGCTCGGCGATCGCGGCGAAGTTCAAGCGCGAGAACGGTTTGGACTACAAGCCCTCGCAATGTTTTGTTGCGCCCGGTGGCAAGGCGGTCGTCTACAACGCGCTGCTCGCCACGCTGAACCCCGGCGACGAAGTGATCGTGCCCGCGCCGTATTGGGTGAGCTATCCCGACATCGTGCTGTTGGGCGGCGGCAAGCCCGTGATCGTCGAGACCAAACTCGAAGAAGGCTTCCGCCTGACGCCGGAAGCGCTCGAAGCCGCGATCACGCCCAAGACCAAATGGATCATCTTCAACCAGCCGTCGAACCCGACGGGTGCGTGCTACACGCGCGAACAGTTGAAGGGTTTGACCGACGTTCTGATGAAGCATCCGCAAGTATGGGTGCTGACCGACGACATGTACGAGCACCTCGTCTATGGCGGCTTCAAATTCCACACCATCGCGCAGGTCGAGCCGGGCCTTTACGAGCGCACGCTCACCATGAACGGCGTGTCGAAGGCTTACGCGATGACCGGCTGGCGCATCGGTTATTGCGCGGGCGCGGAGCCGCTGATCAAGGCGATGGCGAAACTGCAATCGCAGTCGGCATCCAACCCGGCTTCGATCTCGCAATGGGCGAGCGTCGAAGCGCTCAACGGCCCGCAGGATTTCATCCCGAAATTCCAGAAGCTGTTCGAGGAACGCCGCGATCTAGTGGTCTCGATGCTGAACCAGGCGACTGGAATCGAGTGCCCCAAGCCGGAAGGCGCATTCTACGTCTATCCGTCGATCAAGAAACTGATCGGCAAGAAGACGAAGGCGGGCAAGGCCATCACGACCGACGAAGAATTCGCAAGCGAACTTCTGGAAGCCGAAGGCGTGGCCGTGGTGCATGGCGCGGCGTTCGGCCTGTCGCCGTTCTTTCGCATTTCCTATGCGACCTCGAACGCGGCATTGGAAGAAGCCTGCAGCCGCATCCAACGGTTTTGCGCGGAGTTACGCTGATGAGCACTGGCTTGCGATCCTGGGAATGCCTGAATTGCGGCTTTGTCTACAACGAAGCCGACGGTCTGCCCGACGACGGCATAGCGCCCGGCACGCGCTGGGAAGACATCCCGGACGATTTCGCGTGCCCGACCTGCGGGTTCGAGAAGGCGCAGTTCAACATGGTGCAAATCTGATCTGTGACAATGGGCGGGTGTATGGATGCGCCCGAAATTGTGTCAGGCGGATTTCCTTGGGCGCCCCATGGAGCGTGGGATGGGGCGGTAGTGCGCAGCCAGCAACGCTTTGTTCGCGCGCATCGCACGCAATGTGATCGCAACCGTCGCGGGCAGCACTTTTTCATGGCGATAGGCGCGCACCGTGCGCTCCGCGATTCCCAGAAGGGCGGAGGTTTCGGCGGTGTTCAATCCGTTCTCGGCTTCGAAGGCGCTTAGTTCCTTGCCGCTCATGGGGCGCTGCTCGTCGGCGAGAAGTTTGAGACTGGTTGCCGAATAGTCGAGGCCGTTCGCCCATTCCACGCCGCCGCCGAATTCGGTGACCGATACGTTGCGGAATGCCGGCGGATTCTCCGCAAACACCTTGAAATGACGCGAACGGTGCGCGAGGCCGGTGAGATCGACCGTATCGCGCGCGCCATCGGCCCAGACAAGATTGAGTGTCAGCGGTTTCCTGCCTGCGGCGACGGATTTCAACGTGGGTAGCTTTTCCATCT
This sequence comes from uncultured Rhizobium sp., assembly GCA_964612235.1. Taxonomy (GTDB): domain Bacteria; phylum Pseudomonadota; class Alphaproteobacteria; order Micropepsales; family Micropepsaceae; genus Rhizomicrobium. The sequence goes on along the minus strand of CAZTCU010000076.1, from coordinate 7,838 downwards.
TATTGCAGTTCCTGCCATTTGGCCTTGAGTGTCGCGCGGTTCTTCGTGATCCAATCGAGCGCGCGTTTGCGGTGCGCGGATGGAATATCGCCTGCGATGATGGCGGAATCGGAAATCCGCACCATCGCCGCGAAATCCGCGCCACGGACATGAACATGCGCGGGATTGTGGTCGGCGAAATACATCTCGATCTTGAACGCTCCGAAATGGACCAGCGTCGGCATTCGTCCCCCCGGCCAAATTATATATGGCAGATTTTGCCGGACTTCAAGGGGTTGCGCGCAACGGAACGGCTCGCGCAACGGTCACCGCCACGATCGCAAACAGCACGACCGCTGCCACACCGCACAACGCCTCGGTGTAGAGCATCCCGCCGGAACCCCATTTTTCCTGACTCGAGCCGTCGACGATGGTCATGTAGGCGATGGGCATGTTCGAGATACTGGCGAGCAGATTGTATTTGGTGGCGGCCGCGCCTTTGCCGATGGCTTCCAGCACCACCGCGCCCCATGAGGCGTAGCACAGTCCCAAACCGAACGCGTAGATCAGGGTCAGGGTCGCGAACATCAATTCGGTACGCGGTGCCAGCGCCATCGCAACGGCAGTGAGTGCAGATACGATCCCTGCCATGAGGAACGCCGTCTTGCGGTCCATCAGATCGGAGAGGAAGCCGCCTGCAATACATCCAACCATCGCAACGATGCCCCCAAGCGCACCATTGACCAAGGCCACCGTATCGCCGCTTGCGTGCCAGTCGCCCGCGACAGCGGACCAGAGGTTCTGTGCCGCGCCGGTGCCGATGGGAAGCGTCATCAGGAAAACAACAAGCAACCCCGTGCGCTGACTGACGACCGACCACACGTCGCGCCCCACATTGACGAAACTTTGCATCAGCGAGTGTTCGCGGTGTTCGGCGATTTGCTCATCGATGAACAGCACCGCAATCGAACTGGCGAGACAGACGAAGCCCAACACCGCACCCGAAACCCAGATCGGATGAACATGTTGCGCAAGCCACAGGCCCGCGCCGCCGCCCAGGCCCGAACCGCCGAGATTGCCCGCCTGGCTCCATCCGCCCGCGCGGCCTTTTTCGCCTTCCGGCGTCGCGTAGGCCATCAGGCTGTCGGCGGCCATCGCGTTGAAGCTGGTCGCGAGGCTGACGATCACCACGAAGATCTCGATCAAAACGAGATTGGCCTTGCTCGGTTCGATCACCGACGTCGCCGTCATGAACACACCGATCACGACGGCGGAAAGCAGGAACCACACCTTGTTGTTGAGCGTGGCATCGACAATCGGCGCCCACACCACTTTCCACGTTTGCGGAAAGAGGCTCCACGCGACCAGTGCGGCCACCGCGCCCACGCTCACACCGGCGTGCGAGAGGATGTAGGCGAGCGTCACCACCACATAACCGTTGGTGATGCCGAGCGGCAGGAACAGGATCAGGAACAAAACGGGGTGTGCGTCGCGGGGTTTCGGCGCGGCGTCGGTCAAATGGGGATTCCTTAAGGAACATCCGAGAATGCCGCCCCGCTGTCACACAAACAAGCTTGCCAACGCCCCCGCTTCGGCGCGAGCATCGCAGTCCAAGCGGGGCGCGTGACGCCGCCCAGCCCTTTGGGACTTGCGCCCGCCGCGCCTCGTTCCCTCGCAAATCGCCGAGGGCATGGAGGCACTTATGCCGAAAACCAACGGAGGAAGCGGGCCACGTACAGTGGCCCTGGTAGGACCTTACGGCAGCGGAAAGACCACGCTGCTGGAAAGCCTGCTCATGGCGACCGGCGCCATCCACAGGAAAGGCGCGGTGGCACAGAAGAGCACGGTGGGCGATGCCAGCCCCGAGGCGCGCGCCCGCCAGATGAGCGTCGAAGTGAATTGCGCGACGGCCACCTATCTCGGCGAAAATTTCACCTTCCTCGATTGCCCGGGTTCCATCGAATTTTTGCAGGACACGCTGAACGTATTGCCCGGCATAGACGCCGCCGTCGTGGTGTGCGAGCCGGAGCCTGCGAAGGTGCAGATGTTGAAGCCCTATCTGAAGCGGCTCGACGACCTGAACATTCCGCACTTCCTGTTCGTGAACAAAGTCGACAAGGCCACCGGAAGTTTGCGCGCGCTGCTCACCATGCTGCAGGACGCCAGCGACAAGCCGCTGCTGCTGCGCCAGATACCGATCTGGGAAGGAAACACCGTAACGGGCTTTGTCGATCTCGCGCTGGAACGCGCCTATGTCTATCGCCCGCACGCCGAAAGCGAAGTGATCGAGCTGAACGGCGAAATCAGGGACCGCGAAAAGGATGCGCGCTTTCAGATGCTGGAGAAGCTCGCCGACTACGACGAGCATCTGATGGAAGAGCTGCTGTCCGACGCCGAACCGCCGCGTGACGAAGTGATCTCCGATCTCGCGAAGGATCTGGCGGACGGTCTGCTGGTGCCCGCGCTCATGGGTTCCGCGGAAGGCGACAATGGCGTGCGGCGTTTGCTGAAGGCGTTGCGCCATGAAGTGCCCGGTGTCGCCAAACTCGCCGAACGCATCGGCGTGAAGACCGGCAACGACGCCATCGTGCAGGTGGTGAAAACCTATCACTCCGCGCATGGCGGCAAACTCAGCCTCGCGCGCGTGCTCTGCGGCACGCTGAAGGAAGGTGCGGTGCTGCACAATCGCGACGGTGCCGATATGCGCGTGGGCGGTATCGCATCGTTGAAAGGCGAAGCGCAGACCAAGCTCGCGGAAGCCAAAACAGGCGATATGGTGGCGCTGTTGCGGCTCGACGCGGCGGCGACGGGCGACACGTTGTCGACCGCGAAGGCTGCGAAGCTGCCGAAGGTCGAAATCGAACAGCTGGTGCCGGTTTACGATCTGGCCATCGAAGCGGCGGACCGCAAGGACGAGGTGAAACTCACCGCCGCGATCCACAAGCTGCAGGAGGAAGACCCGTCGCTGCATTTCCGGCAGAACGCGGAGCTGCACGAAATGGCGCTCGAAGGCCAGGGCGAAATGCATCTGAAGGTCGCGGTGGAGAAACTCGCGAGCAAATACGGCCTGAAACTCAACACCCACCAGCCGCGCGTGCCCTACAAGGAGACGATCCGCAAAGCCACGACGCAGCGCGGGCGCCACAAGCGCCAATCGGGCGGCCATGGCCAGTTCGGCGATGTGATGATCGAGATCAAGCCCTTGCCGCGCGGCAGCGGTTTTGTCTTCCAGGACGAAATCTCGGGCGGTGTGGTGCCGCGCCAGTTCATTCCTTCGGTGGAAAAGGGCGTCGCCGATTATCTGAAACAGGGGCCGTTGGGTTTTCCAGTGGTCGATGTGGCGGTGGCGCTGACCGACGGGTCGTATCACACCGTCGATTCATCGGACGCCGCGTTCCAGACGGCCGGGCGCATCGCGATGAGCGAAGGCATGCCCAATTGTTCGCCGGTGCTCCTGGAGCCCATCATGCATGTGCGCATCCACGCGCCCAACGACGCCACCTCCAAGATCAATCAGGTGGTGAGCGCCCGGCGCGGCCAGTTGATGGGCTTCGATTCCCGCGACGGCTGGAAAGGGTGGGACAGCATCGAAGCGCAGATGCCACTTTCCGAACTGCACGGCCTCATCATCGATCTGCGCTCGCTGACGCAAGGCGTGGGCACATTCGAGATGGCGTTCGATCATCTGGCCGAACTGACCGGCAAACTTGCCGAACAGGTGGTGGCGGCAAGGAGACCGGCGGCATAGGCAATCTCCCCCGTGAAACGGGGGAGCCGCATGGCGTAGCCAGGCGGAGGGGGTAAGTCGCGCGGGCGAACACTTACCCCCTCCACCGCTACGCGGTGTACTCCCCCGTTTCACGGGGGAGATAAGGCTGCTCACAGCGTCCGCGTATTAAACGTGTCGCACTGGTCGATATCGCCGGTCGAAAGTCCACGGCGGAACCAGCGGACTCTTTGTTCGCTGGTGCCATGCGTGAAGGAATCCGGCGCGACGCGGCCTTGTGTTTCCTTCTGCAGCGTGTCGTCGCCGACGGCGGTGGCCGCCGCCAATCCTTGTTCCACGTCGCCGGTTTCGAGAATGTGGAATTGCCGGTTGGCGCTGAAGGCCCACACACCCGCATAACAATCGGCCTGCAATTCCAGCCGCACCGATGCGCCGGTCGCGCCGCTGCCGCGCCCGCTGGAAAGCTGCGCCTGCACGTTGTCCATCGTGCCGAGGATGTTCTGCACGTTGTGACCGATCTCGTGCGCCAGCACATAGGCTTGCGCAAACTGGCCCGGCGCGCCGAAGCGCGTGGCGAGTTCGTTGAAGAAGGCGAGGTCGATGTAAACGCGATGATCGTTCGGGCAATAGAACGGCCCCATCACCGCCTGTCCTTCGCCGCATCCGGTCTCGGTGTATTGCGTGAACGGCGTGAAGGTGGCGGCCTGATACTGGATGCCGCGCTTGGCCAGGATTTGCGTCCACACATCTTCGGTCGAGCCGATGATCTTGCGCGAGAAATCGAACGCCGCCTGATCTTCCTGCGATGCGGGTTCGCTCTGCGCGCCGGGGCCATAGGGCAGGGTGCTTTGTCCGCCGCCGGTGCCGTTCAGCAAGCCGCCGATGTCGCCGCCATTGGCAAGCAGCGCGATGATGATGAAGGCGACAAGCCCAAGCCCGCCGCCGCCGATGACCATGGGCCGTCCGCGTCCCCCGAATCCGCCAAATCCTCCGCCCTGTCCGCGGCGGTCATCCACATTCTCGGTCGGGCGAAGGTCGTCGAGGCGCATGGATTTTCCTCTTTAGAATAATTCTAAACTGCTTGATCCGGCCCCGATCAGGGTCTAACGTAATGGCGGATTGGGCTAGAGGATTGTTTCCCCATGGATATCGACATCGGATTGAAAAAAGCGGATCGCAAGGCGATTGCCGACGGCCTCTCCAAGGTGCTGGCCGATACCTACATGCTCTACCAGAAGACGCACGCCTATCACTGGAATGTGACGGGCCCGATGTTCTCGTCGCTGCACACGCTGTTCGAGACGCAATACACCGAATTGCACGACGCAGCCGATCTGATCGCCGAACGCATCCGCGCACTGGGCCACTTCGCGCCCGGCAGCTATGCCAAATACGCCAAACTCACCTCGATTGCCGATGGCGACGACGCGCCGCCCGCGCTCGACATGGTCAAGGCGCTGGTCGAAGGCAACGAAGCCGTCACACGCACCGCACGCAACGCCTTCAAGCCCGCCGAAAAAGCGGGCGACCAGCCGACGATGGATCTGCTGACGCAGCGCATGCAGGCGAGCGAAAAAGCCGCCTGGATGCTGCGCAGCCACCTGGGCTGAACTCGATTTGATGCCGTAGCCGTGCTATCTTTCGCAGCCGATCGCGAGGGAGCGTGCGGTGACGGACACTAAATGGGCCATCCATGGCCGCGAATTCACCAACTGCAACTGCGCCTATGGCTGCCCTTGCCAGTTCAACGCGCTGCCAACACACGGTTCCTGCCAGGCGGTTGTGGGCATCCAGATCGACAAGGGTTTCCACGGCGAGACCAAGCTCGACGGTTTGCGCGTCGCGGGCATCTTCCGGTGGCCCGGTCCCATTCACCTCGGCAACGGCGAGGCGATGCCCATCATCGATGTGCGCGCCGATGAGAAACAGCGCGAGGCCTTGCTGCGCATCCTGAGCGGACAGGACACCGCGCCGGGCGCCACGATCTTCAACGTCTTCGCCGCGACTTTCACCAAGGGCTACGACCCGGTGTTCGCCGAAATCGACTTCACCGTCGATATCGAGAAACGGCGCGCCCAGTTGCGCATCGCCGACTATGTCGAGATGCGCGGCGAGCCGATCGTCAATCCGGTTTCGGGTCAGGAATATCGCGGCCGCATCGATCTGCCCAACGGTTTCGAATACACGCTGGCCGAAATGGGACGCGGCTGGACCAAGACCACCGGCCCGCTGGCCATCGAGCATTCCGATTCCTACGGGCAGTTTTGCGAACTGCATCTGGGGCAGGACGGGATCATCCATTGAGCGGCGGCTTCGCGCTTTCATCGTTGTTGAAACGCGAGCAGATCGTCGTAGGTGCGGCTCTTCTGACAATCGCCCTGCTTGCATGGGCCTATGTGGTGGGGCTCGCGGCCGGGATGAATGCGGCATCCCCGGACATGGCGGGGATGGACATGCAGGCGATGCCCGGCATGAACATGATGGAGCCCAACTTCAGAGCGTGGACACCTGCGCTCTTCGTCTTCATGTTTTCGATGTGGGCGGTGATGATGGTGGGGATGATGCTTCCCTCCGCCGCGCCGATGATCCTCATCTATACGCAAGTCGCGCGGCAGGCGACGACGCTGGGAAAAACCTTCGTGTCGGCGGGATGGTTCACAACGGGCTATCTGCTGGCCTGGATTGTGTTCTCATTCCTGGCCACAAGCGCGCAATGGGCGCTTGAACAGGCGGCCCTGCTTTCGCCGACGATGGTGAGCGTGAGCCCGATCTTCGGCGGCATCGTTTTGATTGCGGCGGGGTTCTATCAGTTCACCCCCGTCAAGGATGCATGTCTTGCCCGGTGCCGTGCGCCGCTTTCCTTCGTGCAGCAGCATGGAGGATTCAAAGGCGATGCGTATGGTGCAACCAGACTGGGGGCCTTGCACGGATTTTACTGCATCGGCTGCTGCTGGGTGCTGATGGCGCTCCTGTTCGTCGGCGGTGTGATGAACATTCTCTGGATCGCGGGCCTGATGGTTTTCATATTGCTCGAAAAGGTGCTTCCGGGCGGGCGTTATCTCTCCCGCCTGGCGGGGGTCGCCGTGGCAGCCGCCGGATTGGGAATGCTCGCGGGCTTCAAACCCTGACCAGAAGCTTGCCGCGGTTTTTGCCGGCGAACATGCCGGTGAGGGCCGACGGCATGTTCTCGAAGCCGTTCACGACATCGACGGGCGCTTTCAATTTGCCGCTGTCGAGCCATCCGGCCAACGCATCTTCGGCTTGCTTACGGCGGTTGAAGAAATCCATCACCACGAAGCCCTCCATGCGGATGCGCTTGGTGACCAAAAATCCCGGCACTCCCATCGGGCCGCCCGCAGGCGTTGCCGTGTCGTATTGGGAGACATTGCCGCAACAGGCGATGCGGCCCCACAGATTCATGCGCGCGATGGCCGCTGCCAGAACATCGCCGCCCGTATTGTCGAAATAGACGTCGATGCCTTCGGGGGCTGCCGCTTTCAATTGCTTGTGGATGCCGCCGATTTTGTAATCGAGCACTTCGTCGAAGCCGAGTTCGTTCTTCACCCAGGCGCATTTGTCCGCGCCGCCCGCCGTGCCGATGACGCGGCAACCGGCGATCTTCGCAATCTGCCCGGCGATGGTGCCCACCGCACCCGCCGCGCCCGATACGAGAACCGTTTCACCCGGGCGCGGACGCCCCACGTCGAGCATTCCGAAATAGGCGGTCAGGCCGGTGATGCCGAGCACGCCCAGAATATGTTCGGGCTTGTGTTTCGCATCGTGTTTGGTGAGCGCCTTGCCCGACATGACGGCATGCGTCTGCCAGCCATATTCGCCGGAAACGAGATCGCCGGGCGCAAAACCTTTCGCGTTGGATTTCACGACTTCACCCAAACCCCATCCCGCCATCGTGTCGCCGGGTTTGAGCTGCGAGCGATAGGTCACGCCCGCCATCCACGCGCGGCTCGCAGGATCGATCGAAAGCATCGTCGTGCGCACCAGAACTTCGCCTTCGCGCGGTTCGGGCAGCGTGTCTTCGCTCAGTTGAAAAATATCGGCGGTGATTTCGCCAACGGGTTGGCGTGTGTAGATCCAGCGTCGGTTCCTGTCTGCCATCGTTGCCTCCCTATTT
>CAZTCU010000075.1:0-10468 GCA_964612235.1 uncultured Rhizobium sp. | reverse complement strand
CGGGTTCAGTGCTCTCCTGGTCGGCCGACTTCCTGACCTATTCGATGGACCCGCCCAACCATTACGGCATGATCACCTTCGCCGACGGCGGCCGCTTCATGGCCGACATCGGCGACGTCGAGCAGGGCCAGGTCGATTCCGGCATGAAGGTCCGCATGGCCTTCCGCATCAAGGATTTCGACGACAAGCGCGGTTTCCGAAGGTATTTCTGGAAAGCTGTTCCGGCGTAGTCAGTTCGGGCCGACTAAGCCGCCACTGCCATTTCTGACTTGCGCGGCAGAAGCAAATAGAACGCCGTGACGTGGGTCATCGCGAGAACGGGGACGTAGAGGATCGGAATCCAGTAAGCCGCTCCAAGCTGGCCGGCGACTTCGGGCAGGCCCAAACGGATTGCATGATAGTAATCCACTATGAGGTCGATCATCCCCACGGCGTTGAACGCCGCGACAAACAGCCAGAAGATCGGGCGAACGCGGACGGACAGCAGCGCCATTAGCGCCAAAAGCCCGGCCGCGAGATCGCCATAGGCTGCGAATGTGGCGAAGCCTGCCGGAAGGCTATTCCCGACGACACCGGGCAGAATGAACACCAGGCCGAAAAATCGAAAGCTGTGCAGCGTTGCGATGGCGCGATGTGCATCGAAGCGGCTCATGGCGATAAGCCTTGGCCAGACGTAAGTACGGAAGCACAAAAACCACGCGACGTAACCTAAAGCGAGGTGAAGTTGGAACAGTATTCCTGTCGGCATTGAAGCATCCTGGGGAACGCAGCGCATCGATGATGGTGCGCTGCTTCAGTGTTTCACACCCTACCTATGTCGCCTTCCTATGCCGGACTATCTGCTATAATGTCGACGGGCTATGAAGCAGAACTTCACAGTTCGCCAGGGTGCTCTCGACGGTATCGAGGCGTGCTTAAGTGTTGCGCGATATAAAAGTTTCCGTCGTGCGGCAGCGGACCTCGGGGTGACGCCATCGGCGATCAGCCAGGCAGTTCGCACCCTCGAAGCGCGCATCGGTACGGCGCTTTTTCAGCGAACCACCCGCAGCGTCGGGCTTACGGAAGCCGGCGAACGCTTCTTCGCTCGCGCCAAACCCGCTTTTGAAGAACTCGTTGCGGCAAGTCGGATTGCACGGGATTTGGGTCAACGGCCGTCCGGGCTGTTGCGCCTGGCGGTGCCGCGCGCAGCGGTGCCGATCTTGTTGGAGCCTCTGATTGCTTCCTTCTGCAAGTCTTTTCCGGAAGTAGAAGTGGAAATTGCCGCCAGCGAAGAATTGGTCGATCTCGCCAGCCACGGCTTTGATGCCGGCGTCAGGTTAGGCCAATTCATTGCCGCGGATATGGTGACGGTACGATTGACCCCGGCGTTTCCGCTGGTGGTGGTGGCCAGTCCCGGTTATTTGCGTGACCACAAGGCGCCAAGGAAGATTGAGGATCTTCCTCAACACGCTTGTCTGCGGATGCGGCGCTCCAACGGCGCCATCGCGCCATGGTCGTTTGTCGACGGCAACAAGGCTGTCGAAGCAGTTGTCACGGGCCCAATTATTGCCAACAACTATCCCACCTTGCTGGGATGCGCGATCGAAGGCATGGGGCTTGTTCAGGTTCCCGAGCCCGTGGCTGCGGCTGCGTTGAGGGCGGGAAGATTGGCCCGGGTGCTGGACGCTTTTGCGCCCACCGCGCCGGGGGTGTTTCTCTATTATTCCAGCCGGCAGCAAATGATGCCAAAGTTGCGCGCCTTCATCGATCACGTAAAAAGCGAAATCCGGAAAGGCAACAAAAGCAGGCGATAAAGGACCGCCTCAGGTGTTTGATAACATTCGGTTTGCCCGGCCAGGATGACAAATTTTGATGTTGCGATAATCTCTCCCCAAAATGTCGGGAGAGTGGCGCCATGCCTTACGTCGAAAACCGCATCGTGCACGATGCCGATTCCCATCTGATGGAATTGACCGATTGCCTCGACGATTTCCTCGATCCAAAATTCCGCGCCGCGTATGACGATCTCCCGAAGGTGAAAGCCTGGCCGCGCGACGGCAAACTCGCCACCCACGCACGCGGTCAGCACGACGATCCGGCCTTTCGCGCGGGCGATATCGAAAACCTGCTCACGCGCAAGAACTACGAAGCGCTCGGCAGTTTCCGCCGCGACGACCGCCCCAAGGCGCTCGACCAGCTGGGCTTCGCGAGCCAGCTGATCTTCACCACCTGGTGCCTCGGCAATTTCGGGCTCGATGAATCGAACAACGTCGAACTCGCTTATGCCACGGCGCAGGCCCATAACCGAATGATGACATGGTTCTGCTCGGTGGACCGCCGGATGCTTGCGACCGCTTACATCCCGCTGGCCGACTTCGAACGCGCCAAAGCTGCGGCGCGCGAGGCCATCGCGCTGGGCGCGAAAGCGCTGCTCATTCCGTCGAAATGCCCGCGGGGCCATTCGCCCAGCCACGTTGCCTTCGATCCGATCTGGGCGATGGCGCAAGAGGCGGGATTGCCGATCGTCTTCCACGTCGGCGGCGAAATGAAGATGAACCCCGACTATTTCAACAACGGTCTGCCGCGCGTGAAGGATTTCCACGGTGGCGAGGAGAATTTCACCTCGCTCAGCTTCATGACCATCCCGCATTCGGTGATGGAAACGCTCGCCGCCCTCATCTTCGACGGCGTGCTCGACCGTTTCCCGAAACTGAAATTCGGCGTGATAGAATTGGGCGCATCGTGGCTGCCAAGCTGGATGCGCTATCTCGATGCCGGATACGGCGCGTTCTTCAAGCATGAGGAGCGTTTGAAGAAACTCTCGATGAAACCGAGCGAGTTCGTGAGGCGCCAAGTCCGCGTCACGCCTTATCCGCACGAGGATTCCGGCTGGATCATCGGCAATTCGGCCGAGGAGATTTGCCTGTTCTCCTCCGACTTCCCCCATGTCGAAGGCGGCCGCAATCCGCTCAAACGCTTCAACGAGGCGCTCACCGGCGTCACGCCGCGCGCCATCGAACGCTTCTATTGCAACAACTTCATCGACCTGATGGGCGAAGGATTGGCGGCGGACCTGCGCCGCCCGGCCCATCTCGTCGCGGCCTGAAGAAGCAAACGGCGGCAGTTTGTATGCTGCCGCCGCTTCAAGTCTGAGATCGGAAGAAAGGTTATCTCTTTTTCCGCAGACGCATGCCCGTCAGCCCTGCGAGGCCCGCTCCAAACAACGCGAGCGTCAGAGGCTCGGGAGCACCCGTAGGCGGCGGCACAACGTTGCCGAAACCGTCCAGATAGACATAACCGGTGTGGCCCGTCGGCTCGCAATCCGCACCAAGCACCGTCAACAGGAAATCGTGGCCCGAACGTGACGCATCGATGGCCAGTTGTTCGATCTGCCAGTCGGGCGTGTAGAAGAAATTGCCCTGGCTGTCGAAACGGGAATCGACACCGCCGCCACCGTTGCCCGCATTGTAGATGCGGCTGATCAAAAGCTCACCCGTCGTCTCGTCGGTCAGTTCGATCAGCATCTCCGCGGATTCGATTTCAGCGTGACCGCCGTTTTGCAGCACGGCCTTCCACGCGAAGAAGATGCTGGCGTCGGTGTAGTTCTTCACCTCCTGGCTTATGGCCGAGGTGTATCCCCCGCTTGTCGTATCTTCCGCGCGATAGGAGTGGTTGCCGCTATACACGATGCTTCCCAGGAGCGCGCCGAGATTGGGATCGGTGTCACCGAGGTTCACGACGGCTGAATGGTGGATGCTGGAATCGTAGAGCGAGCCGCCCGGCAGAACATCCGTCGTTGAAAGATTGTTGTTGTCGACGCCGCCGCGATAGCCTGCGCCTTCCGTCCAGCCCGAAGCATCGCCAGTTTCGAAGCTGCCGTTGACGAAAGCGTCGGCTTTGGCCCCTGTCGTCGCCGCCAAGGCTATAGCCGCGGCACACACGCTTAGCTTGAGATACGTCATGAAATACACTCCTTAACGTCTCGTTAAGAGAGGTTAAGCATCGAACGTGCCAACACATAACTATCTGTAATAATTAAGAGAAATATACTTACTGTATAAGTTGTAATCAAAGCGGCGGGATGGAATCCTCAAAAAGCCGGATATGGTGTTGCTCGAAGAAATATTGCGTATTTGTAGTGTTTCCGTTGTTTACACGAAAAAGCCCGCCGGTTTCCCGGCGGGCTTTCGCGTTTCACGCTGCCGAAAAAGTTACGGCACGTATTTCAGGTGCAGCGCGCCGATGCCGGCCGCCACGTTCAAGCCTGTGTTGCCTTCGATCGAAAGCGGCTGCAACGCGATGGACTTGTCGAGGCCGCCGATCAAGGCATTGGCCGAAGCGCCGATGCCGACCGAAGCACCCGCCGTTGCGCCCGCATAGTTGCCTTCCAGCGCGCCCGGCTTCACGTCGGAGGTCGGTGCGACCACCGCCCAGACCATCACGCCGCCTTCTGTGTAACCGATGTCGACGCCGAACTTGTCGATGCTGCCTTCATAATGTTCGCCGCGGGTCTTGTTGGGGCGATAGTTGCAGCGCACGTCTTTCGACGATCCGAACACAAAACCCCAGCCGCTGGCCACGTTGCAGGTCAGCGTACCGACCTTCACGCCGCCCTGCGCAGCAGACGCCGGCGCTGCAAACGCAACAGCGGCAGCCGCGACAACCGCAGCACTCAAGAATTTCTTCGACATGCAATAGCTCCTTTTGTTGCGAAAGGTATTCCCAGACGAGACGCTCGCTCTCCCGGTATTAGGCCCGAAACCCAGGACGGGTTCCGGTGGGCAAGCCGGATCATATCCAGTCCGCCGTGCCTGAGAACGTGGCCACCCCGCCAATGTTCCCGAATCCGGCGCATTTGTTCCATTACATCCCTGCATACGTGGCGGCTCCGACACAGGCGCTGCGGCCCGCCGCGCAAAAAATCCGCGGCCGGATTCCGCATCTTTTCCTTTTCCTTCAAAAGCTTAGGTGTAGCTATCGGCAACCCTCCAGCTTTACAGCGCCCGGAACCGGCCGCTAAATGGCGTCAGACAGCAACGGGAGAACAAAGTGGCCACAGGCATCAGAGACAAAGTCGCCATCCTCGGAATGGGATGCTCGAAATTCGGCGAACGCTGGGACGCGGGCGCGGAAGAATTGATGGTCGAGGCCTATCTCGAAGCCTTGGCCGACGCGGGCGTAGAGACCAATCAGATTCAGGCCGCATGGTTCGGCACCGCGATCGAAGAACAGCATGTCGGCAAGGGCGGCACGCCGATGTCGGTGGCGCTGCGGCTTCCCAACATTCCGGTCACGCGCGTGGAGAATTTCTGCGCGAGCGGTTCGGAAGCGTTCCGCGGCGCGGTCTATGCGGTTGCGGCAGGTGCATGTGACATCGCGCTCGCGCTTGGCGTGGAGAAATTGAAAGACACCGGTTACGGCGGCCTGCCGCAACGCGAAGGCGCCACGCTAGCGCCGCTATGGAGCGCCAACGGTTCGGCCCCGGGCAATTTCGCGCAGCTCGCCTCAGCCTATCGCGCCAAGCACAACGTTTCCAAAGAAGATCTCAAGCGCGCCATTGCGCATGTGTCTGTGAAGAGCCACGCGAACGGCACGAAGAACCCGAAGGCACATCTGCAGAAGGCGATCACCGAAGAGCAATGTCTGAAAGCGCCGATGATCGCCGAACCGCTCGGCCTGTTCGATTGCTGCGGCGTGTCGGACGGTTCGGCCTGCGCCATCGTGACGACGCCGGAAATCGCGCGCGCCATGGGCAAGAAGGACATCATCACGGTCAAGGCGCTGCAGCTTTCGCTCTCGAACGGCCTCGAAAGCCAGCACAATTCGTGGGACGGCAGCTATTTCCACACCGCGCGCATCGCCTCGAAGCGTGCCTATGAAGAAGCGGGCATCAAGGATCCGCGCAACGACGTTTCGATGATCGAAGTGCACGACTGCTTCTCCATCACCGAACTCGTGACCATGGAAGACCTGCACATCTCCAAGGAAGGCGAAGGCTGGAAGGACGTGATGAACGGCTTCTACGACGCCGACGGCCAGGTGCCGTGCCAGATCGACGGCGGCCTGAAATGCTTCGGCCACCCCATCGGCGCGAGCGGCCTTCGCATGCTCTACGAAATGTATCTGCAGCTTCAGGGCCGCGCAGGTGCGCGCCAGCTGAAGAATCCGAAGATCGGCCTGACCCACAATCTCGGCGGTGCGCCGATGATGAACGTGTGCTCGGTGGCGATCATCGGCGCGCAGGGGGCTTAACGCAGGCCCGAATAGTTCGGTTGATCGATCGCCACCTTGTCGCGCGTCGTCTTTTCGAGATGCGCGGCAAGGCCGGGCGTTTCGAGGCCGACAGCGCCTTCGCGGATGCGTTTGCACAATTCGCGGTTCAGTTCGTCTAGTGTGCCGTCGCGGCCGAGCAGCGCCGCAAGCCGCTCCTTTTCCTCGGCGAGCGATTTCGGGCCTTGCGAAAGTTCGCGCGCCACGATGCCCAGCGCATTGGCCGCCACGCGCGCGTGGAACGCCGTGTGACCTTTCAATTCCGGCATCGCGCGCTTCTCGATGAATTCGCGCACAACCTCCACCAATTCGAGCATCGAGGGCTGGTCCATCATCTCAAAGCTCTCCACGGATGATGAGGTTCACAAGATCGATTTCGGTTTCCGACGAGCGCCGCCCGATGGCCGCGCGTTCGACGGAGCCGTCCATGCGGAAGCCCTGATACATGCTCATGCACATCACGCCCCATTTGAGCGAACCGAACACGATCCAGGTCTTCACATCATCGACGCTCAGCTTGCCGCCGCCCGCCGCTTCGTAACCCGCCAGCAGATCGTCCAATTCGCCGAAGCCGCCGACCGTTTTCTGCTGCACGCCGAAGCGCCACGAATTGGTGCAGATCCAGCCGATGTCCTCCAGCGGATCGCCGATATGCGTGAGCTCCCAGTCGAGTGCGGCTTCCACGCCGTTGGGCGAGATCATGATGTTGCCGTGCCGGAAATCGCCGTGCACCAGCGTCTGCCGTTTCGCGCCCGCCAGCCGCGGCTCCAGCCATTTGAACGCCAGTTCGAACATCGGGTGCGGATAGTCGTAAGAATCGTAGCGGTCGCGGAATTGGCGCAACTGCATCGGTCCATCGACCACCGGCAGATAGGATTTGAGCGGCGCCGTATCCACTTTATGAATGCGCGCCAGGATTTCTCCACATTGCCGCGCCAGATGCGGCCGCACCGCGTCGAATTCCTTGTCGCGCAAAATCTTGCGCGCGATGGTTTCGCCCGTGAGCCGGGCCATCACATAGCCTTCGCCCACGCCGTCTTCGGCCTTCAGCACATATTTCACTTCCGGTGCTTTCGCCCCGATGGCGCGCGCGGCCTCGATGGTGCGCGCCTCGTTGGCGAGCGACACCGCCGACGATCCTTCGGTGATGATGCGCGCAGCACCACCGGGGCTGCGGCGCAGGATCAGGGGAATGTGTGCGCCGTTCGCCACTGCGTCGAATGCCCAGGTTTCCTGGCTCGCTCCGCCCGAAAGGCGCGCCATGTTCTCAAGGCCCGAAAGCCCCGGAATGGCGCGGGAAAGCGCATCTTCCAACGCATCGGCAAAATCGGGCTTCATCCTCAACCGGTCCTTAGATATCTAATCGCCTCGTCGCGCCCGAACAGATAAAGCAGAACGCGCAGCGCTTCGCCACGGGAAGTTTTCAACTCCGGATCGCGGGCGAGGATCAGCCCCGCATCGTCGCGGGCCGCCTGCAGAAGTTCGCCGTGGACAGCGATGTCGGCAAGATGGAATTCCGGCATCCCGCTCTGCTTGACGCCCAGGAATTCGCCCGGCCCCCGCAGCCGCAGATCTTCTTCCGCGATCACGAACCCGTCGTCGGTTTCCCGCATGGTCTTGAGCCGCGCCTTCGCCGTTTCGCCCAACTTCCCGTGGTAGAGCAAAAGACAACTCGACTTCGCTTCGCCACGCCCCACGCGCCCGCACAACTGATGCAATTGCGCAAGGCCGAAGCGTTCCGCATGCTCGATCACCATGATCGTCGCTTCCGGCACGTCCACGCCCACTTCGATCACAGTGGTAGCAACAAGGATCTGCGTCTTGCCCGCCTTGAAATCCGCCATCGCGGCGTCGCGTTCCGGCCCCTTCATGCGGCCATGCACAAGACCGACTTTCGATCCCAGAACGCGCTTCAGCATGGATGCGCGTTCCTCCGCCGCCGCCAGGTCGATCTTCTCGGATTCCTCCACCAGCGGACAAACCCAATAAGCCCGCGCACCGCCCGCAATGGCCCGGCGCAAACTTTCCACCACCTGATCCATGCGCTCTGCGGAGATCACGCGCGTTTCGACCGGTTTGCGCCCCGGCGGCCGGCCCAGCAGGCGCGACACATCCATGTCGCCATACGCCGTCAGCGCGAGCGTGCGCGGAATGGGCGTCGCCGTCATCACCAGCACGTCGGTAGGCTTGTCGTTCTTGCCCTGCAACTGCATGCGCTGGTGCACGCCGAAGCGATGCTGCTCGTCCACCACGGCAAGCCCCAGATCGCGAAACGTCACGTCTTCCGAAAACAGCGCATGCGTGCCCACAAGAATATCTATCTCGCCCTGCGCCAGTTCATTCAGCGTGTCGTAACGCCCAAGCCCGCGTTCGCGCCCTGTGAGCAGCGCCATGCGCACACCGGCTGCTTTCGCCAGCGGTTCGAGCGCGCTCATGTGCTGTCGCGCCAGGATTTCGGTCGGCGCCATGAACGCGCCTTGCGTCCCGGCTTCCACCGCAGAAAGCAGCGCGAGAAACGCCACCACCGTCTTGCCCGCGCCCACATCGCCCTGCAGCAGCCGCAACATGCGAAGCGGCCCCGCCATGTCCTTTTCGATTTCCGCGAGCGCGCTCGTCTGCGCCTCGGTCAGCGCGAAGGGCAGGGCGGCAATCGCCTTCGCCTTCAACTCGCCCGTGCCTTTGAGCGCGCGCCCCTTGGTCGCCCGCATCCGCGAGCGGATCAGCATCAGCGCCAGTTGGTTGGCGAGCAGTTCGTCATAAGCCAGCCGCGAGCGCACCGGCGTGGCAGTTGAAAGATCGGCTTCCCCCTTCGGCGCGTGCGCTTCCAGAATGGCCTCGCGAAACGGCACCCAATCGCGCTGTTTTCGAAACGCCGCATCCTGCCATTCCGGCAGGTCCGGCAATTTCTCCAGCGCCGCGCGAATGGCTTTGGTCAGGCTTTTCGCCGCCAGATCTTCGGTCAGCGCATACACCGCTTCGTGCTGCGGAATCTCGTCGGCCCTCTCCGGCTCCACGATGAAATCGGGATGCGCCATCTGAAGCTGGTCGCGAAACTGTTCGATGCGCCCGCTGACGATGCGCTTGGTTCCCACGGGCAGCGTTTTGTTCAGGTAATCGGCATGGCCATGGAAGAACACAAGGTCGAGCAGGGCGGTGTCGTCCGAACATTGCACCCGATAGGGCCGCTTCTTGTCGCGCGATGGCGCATGCCGCAGGACATTCACCGTGACGGTTGCAATGCGCCCCGGCTCGGCGTTCGCGAGTTTCGGCCGGTAGCTTCTATCGACCACACCCACGGGCAGGTCGAACACCAGGTCGATCAGCTTCGTCCCCGCCACGCGCGCGATAAGCTTTTCCACTTTCGGGCCCACGCCCGGAAGCGTCCGCGTCTCGGCAAAAAGGGGGAACAGAATCGAAGGCCGCATGGAGGCCCAGAATAGGAAGCCACGGCACCTTCCGCCAACCCACTGGCACGGGCCAGCCCCCCGCGCTATATCCCCGCCCATGACGATTACCGGATCAAGCGGCGCGCTCGACGTGCGCCGTAAGCGATTGCTATTTCGCGCGGCCCGCCGGGGCTTCCGCGAAGTGGACATGATTTTCGGCACTTACGCGGCCAATTCGCTGGCGGGCCTGAACGAGGCCGACCTCGATGCGTTCGAGGCCCTGCTGTCGATCCCCGACCAGGAAATCTACGACTGGCTCCGGGGTGCCGCCCCCGTTCCGCCTGCCCACGACACGCAGGTCTTCACCGACATGAAGGCGCTCTGCTCGCGCAAGAACCCAACGTGGAACGTCTGAATTACATCGCCCGCGCCGAAGGCCGTTTCGCGGTCACCGGCGCACCGGAAGGCTATGACGCCTATCTGGCTGCCGAAGCCGCGCGCCGGTCGAACGGTCTTGTGGTGTTCGTCGCAGCCGACGGCGTACATGCGGCTTCCGTGGAAGAAGCACTTCGTTTCTTCGATCCCAAGCTCGATGTGTTGTCGTTTCCAAGCTGGGATTGCCTGCCTTACGACCGCGTTTCGCCCAAGCCCGATATCGAAAGCAGGCGTCTGGCAACGCTCGCCGTGCTCTCCCGCCGCACGAAAGACAGCGCACCCGCCGTCGTCGTGACCACGGTGAACGCAACGCTCCAGCGCGTGCCGCCGAAAGATGCCATCGCAACCGCCACCTTCTTCGCCAAGTCCGGCGCGAGGGTGGATCGCGATGCGCTCGT
>CAZTCU010000074.1:4848-10525 GCA_964612235.1 uncultured Rhizobium sp. | reverse complement strand
CTGCCGCTGCAGGTTGCGGGTGTAGGTCGAAAGCCAAAGCCCCGGTCCGTTCTTTTCCGCCCACACGCTGGCGGGCGCGAGATAGCCGAGCGTCTTGCCGATGCCTGTTCCTGCTTCGATCAGCGCGATCTTCGGCACACCGGCAGAATCGCGCGCGCCGAACGCATAGCTCGCGGCCTGCGCATAATCGCCCTGTTCCGGCCGGTGTTCGTGCGAAAGCCCGACCAGTTGCGAAAGCCGCGCACGGGCCTCGTCGTCGCCCACGGGAAGCGAGCCCGGCTTGTCGGGCGCCATGTCGTCTTCCCATTCGGCAAGCCCGCGCCACGTGTCGTATCCGGCGAGCGGTCCCAACTGTTTTTCGGGTTCGCCGATGACCGAAAGCACCAGCGGTCCCCATTTCCACCCCGCCTTCGCCAGCGATGACGCAATCGGGCGCAGCCGGTCATTTCGTTCCGTCCCGCGCAGTTCCTGCAGCAAGGCTTCCGCTGCCGCGCCCAGCGTAAGTGCCTGCTCATCCGCCGTCTCGGGAAGCGGCAACCCCAATGCGCGTGCCAGTCCAAGAGGCGAGGGAATGCAAGGTTGCGCGGGCCGCACGAAGGCAAAGAGTTCCAGCACGTCGTAAAGCAGTGCGGAGGTTTGCGTCTTCAACCGCCCCGCAACGAACGCCGCATGCGCCACCAGCACGTCGCCCGAACGGAACAGGCGTCTGGCGTCTTCAAGCGAAAGCCGCGCCGTATCGCCATGTTGCGCGGCCACGCCGCCGCCGGGCGCGGTCACCAGCGCGGGCAGGTCGGCCAGAGGGGAAGGAGCGGGCGTCATGGCCCGATCATGCGTATTGCGTGGGCGCGCGGAAGGGAAGCGCTAAGCGGCGAGATCGGGATAAAGACTGGAAAGCGCCACGCACACCCGCAAATGTTCGCCCACCACAAGTTGGGCACCGTTTCGCAAAGCATGGTCGTCATCGGGTTCGCGTGCCTTCGCCGCGAAGTTGCGCGCCGCCGCCGTCATCGCCGCAAGGCCGAGCCCACCGGCGGCACCCGCAATGTCCTGCGCCACGCGCGCGGCCGCCTGCCAGTCGGATTCGGCGCTTGCCTTGCTTAATGCTTCGCAGAGATCTTCTGCGGTCTTCACATAGGACTGCAATATCTCCAGCAGGGTCGACAGTCCCAGCGATTTTTCCAGTGCCGCGAAGGCGTTCGCATCGATCGGCGGCGCTTCGGCTTTCGGCTTTTCGATGATCTGCGATTTCTGCGCTTCTTCGCTCAACCCGTGCAATACGCCATAGAATTCGCGCGGACGCGCAGGCCAATGAAGCGCCTGGTCGCCGCTGGCGGGTGGCCGCTCGCCGGGGAACATGAGCGCAAGCAAGGGCGCGCGTCTGCCGGGAACGGCCGCCAGCATTTCCACGTCGCGCGCTTCGGCGATGATCGCATCGAACTGGTCGCGGCTCGCACGGTACGCCGCATCCGCGGCATCGTGGGCCACGACGATGTGGTTGCCGAACGGCTCCAGCAATTTGGCGAGTTCTTCGCGCGCGCGCGGGTTGCGCAGATAAAGCAACAGCAGAAGATCGGCCGGTGCGGGCATGTCGCCCGAAATATCGACGAAGGATTGCTTGGGAAGGCTGCGCGCAGCCACGCTCGGCAGCGTGAACCAGAACGTCGACCCGCTTCCCGCCTCGCTTTCAAAGCCCATTGTGCCGCCCAACTGTTCGACCACGCGCTTGGCGACGGCAAGCCCAAGGCCCGCGCCCTGGTGCTTGCGCGTATAGGACGTGTCGCCGGGCGCGAAAGGCTCGAACAGATGCTTGGCGACTTCGTCGGGAATGCCGTGGCCGGTGTCGGTCACGGCAAATCTCAGATGCGTCTTGCCGTCGCCGCTCTGAATGGACTCGACCAGAATTTCCACCGCACCGCGTTCGGTGAATTTGAGTGCATTCTCTGCGAGCTTGAGCAGCGCTTGCCGGACCCTGCGGGGATCGGCGGCAACGCGCGGCAGGTCGGACGGCGCGGAAATGTTCAGCCGGAGCTGCTTTTCCCACGCACGCGGCTGCAGCAATTGGGCTACGGCACGCGCGGCAAGTCCCGCATCGCACTCTTCGGATCTATGCTGCTCGGAGTCGTCGCGCGCCAAGGTGATGACGTCATCGAGCAGGGTGCGAAGCCCGCGCCCGGCTTCGAGCATCACCTTGACGTAGTCGCGATGCGGCTTTTCGAGTCCCGCCCGCTCCAGCAATTGCGACATGCCGAGCAATGCGTTGAGCGGTGTGCGGATCTCGTGGCTGATATTGGCGATGAACACCGATTTCGCGCGCGCGCTCACCTCCGCCGCATCGCGCGCCTTTTCGGCGGCGCGCCGTTCTTCGGAAAGCTTCTCAAGCAGTCCCGCATTGTCGTCGCGCAGGCGGCGGGCTTCGTCGAGGAGGCGTGCCGAACTTACCCGGTGATAGAAGACCGCGACCACGAAAAACACCACCGGAACGCTGATCGCCACCGTCAGGCTGCCGCGCACCAGCAACAGCACGGGAAGCGCTGCCAATCCGCAAAGGATCAAACCGATGAGGGGAAGTCGCGGCGGCAAGAACGTCGAACCGCTGCGGCTGGGGCCGAGCGGGTCCCTGGTCGATGAATTCCCGGCGACGGACATTGACGCGATCCCCTGCCAAAGCCTAGCTTTCGCGCCCTTTCCAATCGCTTAAGCCAAGATTTGCCATGACCACGGATGCTTCCGGCGGCAACGTCCGCGACCTCGCTCTCAACGCCCATGCCTGGCCGTTCGAGGAAGCCCGAAAAGTGCTCGCCCGCATCGAGAAACGCGCGAAAGCGGGCAAACCCCTTAACAAAGTCTTGTTCGAGACGGGCTACGGACCCTCGGGGCTCCCGCATATCGGCACCTTCGGGGAAGTCGCGCGCACCAGTTGGGTGCGCCATGCGTTCGAGACGATGAGCGACGTGCCGACGCATCTGATCTCGTTTTCCGACGACATGGACGGCTTGCGCAAAGTCCCCGGCAACGTGCCCAACCAGGACATGCTCACTGCCAATCTCGGCAAGCCGCTGACATCGGTGCCCGATCCGTTCGGCACGCATGAAAGCTATGGCGCGCACAACAATGCGCGCCTGCGTGCGTTTCTGGATCGCTTCGGCTTCCGCTACGAATTCATGAGTTCGACGGATTGCTACAAGTCGGGCAAGTTCGACGAAGCCCTGCTCACGATCCTGCGCAATTACGAAAAGGTGCGCGACACGGTGTTGCCGACCTTGGGCGACGAGCGCCGCGCGACCTATTCGCCGTTCCTGCCGATTTGTCCGAGGACAGGGCGTGTCCTGCAGGTCCCGGTGGTCGAATGGCATCCGGAGCGCGGCACCATCGTCTACGACGAAGACGGCAAGAAGACCGAAGTCCCCGTCACCGGCGGCCACGTCAAATGCCAGTGGAAAGCCGATTGGGCGATGCGCTGGCTTGCGCTCGGCGTCGATTACGAAATGTCGGGCAAGGATCTGATTTCCTCGGTCGAGCTTTCCTCGAAGATACTGAGCAAGATCGGCGGCGAGCCGCCCGAGGGCTTCAATTACGAACTTTTCCTGGACGAGCAGGGCCAGCGCATTTCGAAATCGAAAGGCAACGGCCTGTCGGTCGACGAATGGCTGACCTATGGCCCGGAGGAATCCATCGCGCTGTTCATGTATCAAAAGCCGCGCGTGGCGAAGAAGCTCTACTTCGATGTGATCCCGAAGGCGGTGGACGATTACATCGCCTTCCTCGACGCCTATTCGAACGAAGATGCGGCGAAGAAACTCGAAAATCCCGTCTGGCATCTGCATGCGGGCAACCCGCCGCGCGAGACTTATCCGGTCACGTTTGCGCTTCTGCTCAATCTCGTCAGTGCGTCGAATGCACATAACCGCGACGTACTTTGGGGCTTCATCAAGGCCTATGCGCCGCAGGCGTCTCCCGCCGCCAATCCGGGTATTGACAAACTTGTAAGTTACGCCGTCAAATACTACGAAGATTTCGTGCGGCCCACGAAGAAGTATCGCGCGCCGTCCGAAAAGGAACACAAAGCGCTGGAAGATCTGGCGCGGACATTGGAGGGATTGGGCCAGGAACGCGACGGTGCTGTGGTGCAGAACGCGGTCTATGAGATCGGGAAGGCACACGGCTTCGAACCGTTACGCGACTGGTTCAAGGCGCTCTACGAGGTGTTGTTCGGCCAGACGCAGGGGCCCCGCTTCGGTTCGTTCGCGGCGCTCTATGGCTGCAAGGAAACAGCAGAGTTGATCCGCCACGCACTCGCGGGCGGCCTGATGGAGGAAGTCAGATGAAGCTTCGTGTCGCCGCTTTCGCGTTACTCGTCACCGCGTTCTCGACACAAGCTTCAGCAGACCCCGCCTTCGATCTCTGGAATCAGGGCAAATATGAAGAGGCCATCAAGACGGGCCTCGCCGAAAAGACGCCGGAAGGTCTGTCGGTTGCGGCGCGCGCAGCGGCTTCCGCGATGACGATGCAGACTTCGCCGTGCATGGATTGCGTCAAGCGCGCCGAAGACCTCTCGCGCAAGGCGCTTGCCGCCGATCCCAAGGGCGCATTGCCCACCATCTATCTGGCGGCCGCGCTCGGCTACAAGGGTCGCATCATCGGCCTTATGGCCGCGCAAAGCGCAAAACTGGGCGAGCAATCCAAACAGGCGATCGAGGAAGCGATGGCCGCTCATCCGAAAGATGCGCAGCTGATCGCCACCATGGGCGGCTGGCATTTCGAAGTGGTGCGGGTCGGCGGTTCGATGCTCGCGCGCTGGACCTATGGCGCGACGATCGACAAAGGCCTCGAATTCTACGAGCAGGCGTTCAAGCTCGCGCCCAACGACCTGCTTATCAACTACCAATACGGCCTTGGTCTCGCCGCCTATGATGCGGGCGAATACCACGACAAGATCGAAGCCGCCTGGAAGCGCGCTATCGCGGCGCCTGCGCAAAACGCCTATGACGAGGCGCAAAAGAAGCGTGCCGCCGAACTTCTCGCCTTGCTGAACGGCAAGGACAAGAAGGCGTTCGAAGCCAAGCTCGACAGCTATATGGGCATTCCCCAGTAACTACTGGCTCGCCCACACGATGCGATGCATGAACGCGATCTCGGTGAGATCGAAGCCGCGCGCCTCATAGGACGGATTGAACGATTGCAGTTCGATCCGTTGCGCCGTGGCGCGCGCCAATTGCTTGGCCATCACTTCGCCCGCGTTGGTTTTCACCAAAACGCGATCGCCGCGCCGCACGTTTGACGACGGTGAAACGACGATGCGGTCGCCGTCGCGATAGATCGGCATCATGGAATCGCCGGTGATCTCCAGCGCATAGGCATGTTCGTCGTCGAACCCGGGAAACGCGATCTGTTCCCAGCCTTGTCCGGCGGGAAATCCCGAATCGTCGAAATAGCCTTTGTCGCCTGCTTGCGCGAGACCGATCAGCGGAACATAACGCACCGCCCCGCGCGCGCCTTCGCGCATCACCAGTCCGACAAAACCTTCGAGGCTTTCACCCGTTGCGGAAAGAATTTTCGAAACGCTTTCCGTCGAAGGCCAACGCTCCTTGCCGTTCGCGGCAATGCGTTTGCTTTTGTTAAAAGTGGTGGGGTCGAGGCCCGCGAGTTTCGCGAGACCTGACGCCGACAAATCGTGGCG
>CAZTCU010000074.1:0-4748 GCA_964612235.1 uncultured Rhizobium sp. | reverse complement strand
GTCACCCCCCGTCCCCAGCCCGGTAATCCGCGGCCCCGGATGTTCCGGCTGAGGCAGGATCGCGCCGTCATCAACCGACTCGGCTTCAACAACCAGGGCATGGCGGCGGCGGCCGAACGGCTGTCGGCGCGCCCGCGCCAGGGCATCGTCGGCATCAATATCGGCGCCAACAAGGATTCGGCCGACCGCATCGCCGACTATCGCGAAACCTTCGCGCGGCTTTCGCCGCTTGCCGATTATGTGACGGTCAACATCTCCTCGCCCAACACGCCGGGCCTGCGCGGACTGCAGAACAAGGACGAGCTGGAAAAACTTCTCGCGCTTGTCGTGGAAGAACGCGCGCGCGCCAACAGCACCGTGCCGCTGCTCCTCAAGATCGCGCCCGATCTCGATGAGCACGCGCTGGACGACATCGCGAACACCGTGCTCGCGTCCGGCATCGAAGGCATGATCGTGTCCAACACCACACTCGCCCGCCCGGCGAGTTTGAAAAGCACCAACGCCAGGGAATCCGGCGGCCTGTCCGGCGGGCCGCTGTTTGCGCCGTCGACCGCGATCCTCAAAGCAGTGCGCCAACGCGTAGGGACCCAGATCGTATTGGTCGGTGTCGGCGGCGTTTCTTCCGGCGCCGACGCCTATGCAAAGATCCGCGCCGGCGCGAGCCTCGTACAACTCTACACCGCCATGGCCTATGAAGGCCCAGGCATCGTTACCCGCATAAAACGCGAATTGTCCGCGCTTCTGGCGCGCGATGGTTTTGCAAGAGTTGCGGATGCGGTTGGCGCGGACGCCTGATTATTCCGCCACGATCAGGAAATGCCCATGCAACACGGCGACCGGCTTCGTCTCGTCGTCCTGCCACATCTCGGCATGCACGTTCATCACGCGCCGCCCCAGTTTCACGATCCGCGCCGCGGCATAGCTCGTCACCGGACGCCCGGTGCGGAAATAATCGATGGTGATGTCGACGGGCTTGGGCGTGGCCTTGGCGCGCGTTTCCCAGATCACCTGCGAAATCGCCGCCGTCTCCAGAAACGATCCGATCACCCCGCCATGGATCGCGGGCACCATCGGATTGCCGATCAGGTGATTGCTGAACGGCATCTGCAGCACCAGCCGCCCGTCCTTCACCGAAAGCGTCACGCCCAGATGCGCGCAATAGGGAACGCTGTCGGCCAGTGCATTGGCATCGAGCGCAGCGTTGGTGAGATCGATCTTCATGCGCCCGTTCCTTGCGGACGCGAGAACATGAAGGTGCCGGTCGAGCGCGCGATGAAATCGTTGCGATTGTCCTGGAAGGCGAGCCCGCGCGCGAAGAGGATCTCGTGCGTGATCTTCAGGCATTCGGCTTCGAACAGGATGTCCGCGTCCGGCCGCGCGGGCTTCATGTAGTCGATGCGCAGGTCGAGCGTGACGTAAGGCTGCGGCGACCTGAGCGCGCTGCCGATTGCCAGGCCGCAGGAATGGTCGAGCATCGCGGTGATGACCCCGCCATGCACCACACCCGTATCGGGGTCGCCGACGAGCTTGCCGGAATAGGGCAGG
Organism: uncultured Rhizobium sp.; assembly: GCA_964612235.1. Taxonomy (GTDB): domain Bacteria; phylum Pseudomonadota; class Alphaproteobacteria; order Micropepsales; family Micropepsaceae; genus Rhizomicrobium. The sequence goes on along the minus strand of CAZTCU010000074.1, from coordinate 3,203 downwards.
CGCATCAGCACCCGGCCGTTTCCCACCTCGTCGATCACCCCGCCCAGGCTGACGATGAACGGGGTCTTGCCCATGGCGGCAGCCATGACGCCCCGCCAATTTTCTTGGATTTCCGCCATATCCGATGCTTTGGCGCTGTCGCTCGGCCCTGTCAACGCGGCAGCAAAGTTGACGGCCCGTCACGAACCTTTAAACTTGGAGCCATGACCACCGAACTCACCCGGCCGCAGGCGCCGCCGCTGCCTGTCCGCGCCGGCAAGCGCGAGAAGACCAAGGTCCAGAACCGCCAGCTCATCCTGGAAGCCGCCCAGCGCGTCTTCGCGGAGCTGGGTTATGGCGCAACCACCGTGCGCGACATCATTCGCGCCACGCCGCTCGCGTCGGGCACCTTCTACAATTACTTCAAGTCGAAGGAGGAAGTGTTCCAGGCGATCCGCGACGACAGCGCGCTGCGCATCCGCCCGCGCCTGCGCGCCGAACGCATCCGCGCCGCCACCATCGAGGAATTCATCTCCGGCACGTTCCGCACCTTCTTCCAATATGTCGCCGACGATCAGGGCACGTTCCACGCCATCCGCCGCAACCGTTCCGATGCGCTGCGCATCCGCATGGATACGCCGGAGATCATCGCGGGCTTCGAAGAATTGCGCGAGGACATCGAGACCGCGATCTCCAAGGGTCTGTTCCCGCCGGTCGATGCGGATTTCCTGATGGCCTCCATCGTGGGCGTCGCCTTCGAAGTCGCCGAGCGGATGCTGCTGCGCGACGACATCGATCCGCCGGCGGCCGCGGATTTCGCCACCGCCTTGTTCCTGGGCGGCGTGCGCGCGATCCCGCATGTCACCCAGCCGCGCGAAAAGATCGCCGAACACACCGGCATCCAGAACACGGCCGGCGCGTGAAGGCGATCGTCTGCCGCGCTCTCTCCGACGACATCGCATGCGTCAAACTGGAAGAGGTGACGTTGCCGCCGCTTGGCCCGCGCGAAGCGCGCGTGCGCATCCGCGCGGCGGCGGTGAATTTCCCCGACATCCTGACCATCCAGGGCAAATATCAGCACAAGCCGGAACTCCCCTTCACGCCGGGCACCGAAGCCGCGGGTGACGTGATCGCTATCGGCAACGCTGTGACGAATGTGAAGATTGGCGACCGCGTGATCGTCGGCGGCATCGGTTGCTATGCCGAGGAAGTCCAGCGCGATGCTTCCACACTGCGCCTCATGCCCGACGGCGTGGGCTATGCCGAAGCCGCAAGTTTCACCGTCGGCTATCTCACAGGTTACGTGGCGCTCGTCCGCCGCGCCGAGTTGCAGAAGGGCGAGTGGTTGCTGGTGCATGGCGCGGCAGGCGGCATGGGATTGGCCGCCGTCGATCTCGGCAAATCGCTCGGCGCGCGCGTCATCGCCACCGCATCGACGGAAGAAAAACGCGCCTTCCTCAAATCCTACGGCGCCGATCACGTCCTGCCGTCATCCGGCTTCCGCGAACAGGTGAAGGAAATCACAGGCGGCGGCGCCGATGTGATCTACGATCCGGTCGGGGGCGACGTGTTCGACGAATCCACGCGCTGCATCGCCTTCAACGGACGCATCCTCATCATCGGCTTCACCAGCGGCCGCATTCCCTCGATCAACGTGAACATGCCGCTGATCAAAGGCTATTCCATCGTCGGCGTGCGCGCCGGCGAATACGGCCGCAAATTCCCCGAGAAGGGCCGCGAGAACATGGCGGCCATCGACAAGCTTCTGGCCGAAGGCAAAATCCGCCCGCACATCAGCGCGGGCTATCCGCTGGCGAAAGCGGTCGAAGCGATGCAATCGCTCCAGACGCGCAAGGCGATTGGAAAAGTGATTATCGAACCGTGAACTCCTCTCACCGCCCCCTACGCGGGGCGGTCGACACGCGAAGCGTGGCGGGTGGGGGGAGGCTGCAACGAAGACGGTGCGTGAAGCCCCACCCGTCGTCGTGCCGATGCACGACGCCGACCTCCCCGAAGGGGAGGTGAGTTAAGCAGCCAGCTTATCCAGCGCCCTCAAAATCGCATCCGCCATTTCCCGCGTGCCCACCTTCTTCATGCCGGGCTGCATGATGTCTCCGGTGCGCCAGCCTTCGCTCAGCACCTGATCGACGGCGCGATCAAGCAGCGTTGCGTCTTCCACGCGGCCGAACGAATAACGCAGGCACATGGCGAGCGAGAGAATGCAGGCGATTGGGTTGGCCAGTCCCTTGCCAGCAATATCCGGCGCGCTGCCATGCACGGGCTCGTAGAGCCCCGGCTGGTTGCCCGCCGCGTTCTTCGCGCCCAGCGAGGCGCTCGGCAGCATGCCGATGGAGCCGGTCAACTGTGCGGCTTCGTCGGAAAGAACGTCGCCGAACAGATTGTCGGTCACCACCACGTCGAACTGTTTGGGATTGCGCACCAACTGCATCGCGCAATTGTCGGCCAGGATGTGGCTCAGTTCGACGTCGGAGAATTCCGCCTTGTGGATGCGCGTCACGACCTCGCGCCACAACACGCCCGTCACCATGACGTTGGATTTCTCGGCGGAGGCCACGCGCTTGCCGCGCAGCCGCGCCAGTTCAAACGCCACCCGCGCAATGCGCTCGATCTCATGCGTCGTGTAAAGCTGCGTATCGACCGCGCGTTTTTCGCCGTTGGGCAGATCGGTGATCTCTTTCGGCTCGCCGAAATAAACCCCGCCCGTCAATTCGCGCACGATCAGGATATCGAGACCCGAAACGATCTCGGGTTTCAGGCTCGAGGCATCCTTCAGCGCATCGAAACACAAAGCAGGCCGCAGATTGGCGAACAGTTCCAGGTCTTTGCGCAAACGCAGAAGCCCGCGCTCCGGGCGATGCTCGAATGCCAGCGTGTCCCATTTGGGTCCGCCCACGGCGCCAAACAAAACGGCGTCCGCAGCCTTTGCCTTCGCCATCATCGCATCGGTGGCAGGCGTGCCATGCGTGTCGTAAGCGATGCCGCCGACCAGATCCTCGTCGACCGTGTAGGCGAGCTTGCGGTTCTTTCCGAACCATTCCAGCACGCGGCGCGTCTCAGCCATCACTTCGGGCCCGATGCCGTCACCGGGCAACAACAGGATTTTGTAGGTCATCTTTATTTCCGCATGCGCGCGAGGCGTTCGGCCGTTTCCGGTCCTCTGCCTTCGCTTCGGTGGACTTCATGGGCAAGCCCCGCTTTCAGGG
>CAZTCU010000073.1:6321-10556 GCA_964612235.1 uncultured Rhizobium sp. | reverse complement strand
GATTGAGAAGATATCCGCCCGGCGCACCGCCGCCGAAGCCGCTGAAGATGAATTCATTCGAGAAGACAAACGGGATCGCCTGACCATTGGGTGTTTGAAAGGCATCGTTCGAATAGAACGATACGGGCTTGCACCCCTGGCTAAGGAAGGCGCGCCAATAGGCCGATTGGTTGATCACGCTGCCGTCAACCGCCGGAAGATTGGTAATATCGAGACCATCTACGGATTCCGGGCCGTTGTCTTTCTTGCAAAGCTGTTTGGCCGAACGGACGCGATCGTCCTTTTCGTCGAAATGCTCCCAGACGAGATAGGCTTGCAGCCGCTCCATCGGCTTGAATCCGACGGTCAACCGGCTTGACCAGAGATCGCGGCCGTCGATCGACTTCTTTGTCGTATCGTTGAACGAATAACCGTCTCTTTTCGTCCACTCGCCCGCGAGGCGGACGGCAAGTTTGTCCTCGAAAATGGGCACGTTGAGCATGCCTTCCAGGCGGCGGTTGTTGTAGTTTCCGACGTCGACGGAGGCCATCGCTTCCCATTGATCGGTCGGTTTGGCGGACGCGACGTTCACCACGCCGGCGGTCGCGTTGCGGCCATAGAGCGTGCCTTGCGGGCCGCGCAGCACTTCGACCTGGGCGACGTCGAAGAATTCCTGTTCGAAGAAGTGGTTGCGGATGAAAGGCGTGTCGTTGAACGCGACCGCAACCGCCGGATCGGTCGCCACCGAGATCGCTTGCGTGCCGATGCCGCGGATCTGGATCGAGTAGCCGGTGAAGTTCGTTTTTGTGAAGGTGAGGTTGGGGACGTTCTTCACGAGGTCGGGGCCGCCGGCCGTTTGTGTGGCGGTGAGCTGTTCCTGGCTCATTGCGGTGATCGCAATGGGAACGCTTTGCACATCCACGCCGCCGAGTTTGGACGAGGTCACCGTCACCGTTTCGACGGAGGTGTTGCGCGGCGCGAGTTGCGCCAGCTGCACGGGTTCCACTTCGACGGAGGATTCCTGCTGCGTGATGCCCAGCGCGCCGGAAGACTGGCGATAGATGCTGAAGCCCGTTCCTTTCAGGATGCGCGTGAGCGCTTCATCGGGCGCAACGTCGCCTTTGACGCCGCGCGTCTTCACGCCCTTGATGGCGCTGGAGGAGACGACGAGTTCGACCCCGGCCTGCTTCACATAAGCGTCGAGCGCGGATTTGAGATCGCCCGCGGGGATATCGAAATCGTGGGCTATGGCGGGCACGGCCAACAGGGCTGCGGCGCTGCAAAGGAAAATCGATTTTGCGGTCGGACGTTTCATATTCCCCCTCATGGCCCATCAGGGCCGTTGCTCCCGTTACGGCGCGATGACGATTTCGTCGTTGCCGGTCTTGACGTTCAGTTTCAGGACGTGCTGCGCCACATCGACGAAGGCCATCACATTGTTGGTGTGGAAGGTGCCGTCGATGGTGAGGCCCGCGGTCTGCGGATTTTCGATGACGAGTTTCTTGCGGTTGTAGCGGTTGAAGGCATCGGCTGCTTCGCCGAGCGTGGTGTTGTTGAAGACGAGAAGCCCCGTGCGCCAGGCCAGATCGTTTTCGATGCGGCGGGTGGGCGTTTTGCGCACGGACAGGGAATTGTTCGTCGCGACCGCCACGTCGCCGGGCGTGAGGATGGCGGAATGAGGCCTGTCTTCCGCGTCGGGCGCGTCGATGCGGGCGCGGCCTTCGAGCAGCGAAACGTCGACGCGCTCGCCCGTTTCGCGGATGACGAATTTGGTGCCGAGATCGGTGACGCGGTGCTTGCCGATTTCCACCACGAAGGGATGGGCGGCATCGTGCTTGATGTCGAAATAGGCTTCGCCCTTGTCGAGCCAGACTTTGCGGCCGTTATCGGACTGGGCGACGCGCAGCACCGTGTCGGTGTTGAGTTCGATGCGCGAACCATCGCTGAGCGTGAGGATCTTGCGGTCGCCGACGGCGGAGGCATAAACCTTTTGCTTCGGCGTGAGCGTGCTCTGCGCGGCAAAGGCCACGAGCCCGATGGCGGCGAGCGCGGCAACGGCTTTTGCCGTGCGCGGCATGAGGTTCGTGCGAGGCGCGGTTTCGGCGCGGTTGGGACGCAGAACGGCGAGGCGATTGGTGCTTTCCCAGGCCGCATCCATGCGCCAGAAGGCGATGGCGTGCTCGGCGCGTTCGGCGAGCCAGGCGTCGAGATTTTGCTGATCGGCCTGCGCCCATTCTTCGGAGGTGCGGCGCGCGATCACGAATTGGGCGGCGCGGCGCTTGATGTCGCGTGCTTCGCTCATGTGCGCCTGCGCATATCGGCGGGTTCGGAGAACAACAGCTCGGCGAGATCGAAAAGGCCTTCGGCGAGATATTCCTTCACCGTTTCCTCGCCGATGCCCATGCGGGTCGCGATCTCGCGACGCGAGAGGCCTTCGACCTGGCGCAGATAGACGGCCTGGCGGCGGCGCGGCGGCAGGCGATCTAGCGCGGCCTGTACGCGGCGCAACTCGTCGCGCGCGAGCGTGGTGCGCTCGGGGCCGGGTTCGTCGGCGGCCATGTTGAGCGCGTCGAGATCGGCCACCGCTTCGATGGGAACCACCTGCTCCTTGCGCACGCGATCGATCAGCGTGTTGCGCGCGGTGGTGAAGACGAAGGATTTGGTTTGCTGCGGGCGTTCCCTGGCGGCGGCTTCACAGACCTTGACGTAGACATCTTGCAGGATGTCCTCGACATCGGCCCGGTTCCGCCAATTGTGCTGCAGGTACTGCACCAGCGCCGCCTCCAGGGGCAAAACCTCGCGGACAAACCACTCCTGAACTCCGGGTGCGGTCATCACCGCTCCGAAGTGGCGCTTTGCGCCGTCACGATTGGTTTCCCCGTTGTCGATCATCCCGCCAGCGTCCCCACCTTTGCGGGTTGGTTGCTCGACTCTACAGCTATTGGGACGGATGGCGCGCGGGAGATGGGGGGGCGGAGTGGCGCGAATTAAAATTGCGCGGGCACGAAAGAAAAAGGCGGCGGGAGGACCCGCCGCCTTTGCTTACGACTGTCGCCGAATACTAGAAGCCGATACCGACCGTGGCGAACGGACCGTGGAAGCTGCGGTTGCCGGCATCGCGCGCGTCGAGGCCGCCATCCATCGCGCCGAAGAAGAAGTCGGCACGATAGCCGAAGCTCAGCTTGGCATTGCTGTAACGGGCACTGAGGCCTGCGAAGCCGCCGACATTGGGCACCACGACCGAGCGCGAGCGGGCGTAAGGTTTGCGCCCCGTGTTGTAAGTCGATTGGGGTGCGCTCTGGAAATTGGCCCAATACGCGCCGGTGGTGAGGTGGCTGCCGCGCACTTTCTGGCGGCCGAAGAGGACGGCGGCGTTGGCGCCCCAGTCGAACGTGATTTCGCCATCCGCCACATTTCCGGCGAGCGATTGCGAACCGTGAACCGATAATGTGGGGCCGACGCCGGAAAAGCTGCGGGTGACGGTGTTCTGACCATAGAAGCTGTGATGGTGCGAGTAGGATTTGTATTTGTGGAAATTGGGGAAAAAGGGCGACGGCGGCAGGGGGACACGCAGGCTGAAGTCGTCGGGGTTTTCGTTGATAGTTGTTTTGCTGGTCGAGGTGAACTGGGCGAAGCGGACGCCGAAATCGACGGTGGCCGCGCTGCTGCCGCGCCACAAACCCAATCCCACATCGCGCCCCGCCGTGAAATCGGCAATGAGATAGCTCGCCTTGTGAGCCGAGGCGGTGTCGGTGAATTTCGTCACCGGAATGTACATCTTCTGGGTTCCCACCAGATTCACGCCGCTGTAATTGACCACGGTGGTCTGCTGGTGGAGATGTTTGGCGTTGCTGGAGCGGCCATAGCGGACGGCGGCCTCCAATGACCAGTCCGAGCCATGCGGTTGGAGGCTGATCTTGCCTTCGCCACCCAGCGAGTAGCGCGGCAGACGCTGAATGGTGGTGGAAGAAACGGTCTCGAACGGGCGGGGTATGCCGTTGTCGAGGAACGGCGGCAGGTACGCATCTTCGCCGCCCTGTAGGCGTTCGAGTTGCGCGCCCAGTTCGATCCAGACAGTGGGGCGATCCGCATCGTCGCTCGCGGCTTGTGCAGGCATGCAGGCGGCTGCCAGTGCAAGCGACGACACGGTGGCGAGCAAGGACCGGCGCACATCGCGCGGGACGTTTGGTGATTGGATCAATTCGCTCATTGGATCGTTCCCCCGGTCGTTACGTCTGTCTGGTTTTGTTTGCGTG
>CAZTCU010000073.1:0-6221 GCA_964612235.1 uncultured Rhizobium sp. | reverse complement strand
TTCGCTCATTGGATCGTTCCCCCGGTCGTTACGTCTGTCTGGTTTTGTTTGCGTGTGTTTCCCATCGCGCTCACCAGTTTTTCGTGATGCGGACGCCGATCAGACGCGGATCGGTGAGGAAGACGTTGGTGGTGAGATTGGAGTCGTCGCTGTTGAGGAACGCGCCGGTGATGGCCGTGGTGTTGAGCACATTCTTGATATAGCCCATCGCCTGCCAGCCGTTCTGATTGGTGAGGATCAGCGACAGGTTGAGATTGGTGTAGCTGCGGATGCGATCATACGGATTGTCGTTGAAGATGCGGGCCCAGCTGTCGTCCTGCCAGTAGAAATCCGTTCTCAGCGTGCCGGCCCAATCCGATGACAGCGGCACCGAATATTGCGCGCCCGCCGAGAAGGTGAAGGGCGGTGCGTTGGGCAGGGTGTGGTTGCTCAGGTCTTTCGAGAAACCAGCTCCGCCGTTGGGCGCGGTGGCGGGGTTGAAGCCGTCGTAATCCGCAGGAACGCTGGTGACGCCGCCAATCGCAACGCCGGTGCCGAGCGGGAACGGCTTCGTGGCCTGATAGGGCGACTCTGTCACCGGGTCGAGCCCTTGCGCGTAAGCATGGCTGCAAGCCAGCACGCTGTTTCCGCCGGAGAGATTCCATGATCCCCAGTTCTTCTGTTCCAGCAGGGCGGCCACCACATAGACCGGCAGGATGCAGTTCGACGCCTGGGTCGGGAAGGGACGCACCACGATCCAGTCGGTGTTGCCCGCCGTGCGGTCCATCAGATCGACGGCGCTTTCGCCCTTGTTGGCGCGGGCGTCCTGGTAACCGCCGCTGGCGTTGAACCGCAGGCCCGGGATCGGTTCCCAGATCGCCTCGAATTCGGCGCCTTTGATCTTGGCGTTGAAATTGAGGTTGATCGCGGTGCGGTCGACGATCTCGGAAATCTGATAGCCGGTATAGTCGTAGTAGAAGGCGCTCATATTGAGGGTCAGCGCACCGTCCAGCAGCAGGTTCTTGGTGCCGAGTTCGAAGGCGTCGATATATTCCGGCTTGAAGGTGAGCGGGTGGATGGGGTTGGCGTCGCTTTCGGAGAAGGTCGGAAGCACCGGACCGGGAGGATTGGCGCCGCCCGCCTTATAGCCGTGCGCATAAGAGCCGAAGACCAATGTCTGGTCGGTGAAATCCAGTTTCGGCGTCCAGTTGACGGCGGCGCGGCCGGTTATGGCGTCCCATTGCTGGTTGACGACGCCGCTGGAGGGATAGCCCCAACCGTTGGACAGAAGCTGGCTGGGAATAAGGGTGAAGTGCTTCTGATCCTGCGTCCAACGCAGGCCGCCGGTGAGTTTGAGATCTTTGCCAAGGTCGTAATAGGCCTCGCCGAACGCGGCGTAGGAGTTGAGCGTGTAGGGATTCTGGCTGCGAAAATAATTGTGGCCGTTGCCGTCGAGGCTGCCGATCGGATTGGGATCGATATAGACGCATTGATTGACGGTGGGCTCCCCGCCGCCATGCGCGGGGTCGTTGTATACGTAGCCGCCATAGCGGCCGAGACACTCGCTGTTGTCGGAGACATTCGCGACCCAAGGCGCGCGCGCTCTGGCGCCACTGCCCTGGCCGCTGAAGACCCAGGAAAACGCGGTCATCGAATTGATGAAGACGTAATAATCCTCGACGGTTTCGTAATGCATGAAGTTTCCGCCCACGCTGAAATTGAACGGGCCGGGAAAATTCGACGCCAAGCGGAATTCCTGATTTGCCTGCCAGGAATGCTGCCGGACGAGATCTTCGGCCAGCAACTTGTCGCTGCAACCGAGCTGCGGGTCGCAGATGAAGGAGGTGCCCGTGTCGGGATTCCATTGGAACATGCCCTGGGCGCTGTGCACTTCGTTTCCGCCGACTATGTGAAGGAAGACGCCGGAGTTGGATGCAAAGCGATTGTAATCCGACGTCGACCACAGGAAGTCGTTGTTGAAGCCGGTGTCGGACGTGAACGTCAGGGTTGGTGTAACCTTGTAGACGTTGTTCCATTCCACGGTATCGCTCTTGGCCTTGTAGACCGGTGTGAGCTGGGTATCGATTTCGCGCAGATTGGTTGACTGGCGCGTATCGGTATAAGGCAGGACGCCGCTTCTGAAGGTGCTGAGCACAAAATAATACGGCAGCGAATAGGGATCGGGCACGCCGAAGGCGTTGTCGCCGTAGAGCGAACCCATCTGGCAGCCCTGGCTCAGATAGGAGTGAAGGCCGCCGAACAGCGCGCTGTTGTCGACATTGGCGGTCGGTTGGCCGCCGACCGTGTCGGGTGTCGGTGCAGTCGTGCACAGCTGCTTGTTGCTGCGCATGCGGTCGTCGTCTTCGGAGAAATGTTCCCAGACGAGCGTCGACTGGAAGCTTTCCGACGGCTTCCAGGCAAGCGTGCCGCGGGTCGACCACAGATCGCGGCCATCCACATCGTCGTTCGTCAGGCGGTTTTTGGTGTAACCGTCGCGCTTGGTCCATTCGCCGGCGAAGCGCACATCCAACCGATCATCGACGATCGGCAGATTGATCATGCCTTCGAAACGGCGCTGCTGGTAATTGCCGAATTCGGCCGACGCCATCGCTTCGAACTGATCGGTCGGCTTGGCGGATGTGATGTTCACCACGCCCGCGGTGGCGTTGCGGCCATAGAGCGTACCTTGCGGCCCGCGCAGGACCTGAACCTGCGATACGTCGAAGAATTCCTGTTCGAAGAAATGATTGCGGATGAAAGGCTGATCGTTGAAGGCGACTGCTACTGCCGGGTCGGTGGTGACCGAAATGGCCTGTGTGCCGATGCCGCGCAGCTGGATGGAGTAGCCGGAGAAATTGGTTTTGGTGAAGGTCATGTTCGGAACCTGCTTGATCAGGTCCGGTCCGCCGGCTGTTTGCGTGGCGGTCAATTGTTCCTGGCTGAGCGCGGTGATGGAGATCGGGATCGATTGCACATCGGCGCCGCCGAGTTTCGACGAGGTGACAGTCACCGTTTCAACCGCGGTGCGCGCGGGCACGGCCTGGGCGAGTTGCATCGGCTCGTCGACGATCGATTGCTGATCCTGCACGATGGCAATCGAGCCGGTCGGGCGGCGGTGGACGGAGAAGCCGGTGCCGTTCAGAATCCGCGTCAGTGCGGCGTCGGGCGCGAGATCGCCTTTCACGCCTTTGGTCTGGATGCCGCGCACGGCGGTATCGGCGTAGATCAACTGCACGCCCGTTCGCGTGGCGTAGAGATCGAGCGCGCCGGCGAGATCGCCTGCGGGGATGTTGAAATCTTCGCCCCAGGCGGGCGCGGCGCAAAGCAGCGCGATGGCCGCGGCAGTGGATTTCAGTTGGGCCGAATAGTTCATTTTTCCCCCTCGATGCAATCGGTTATTGGCGCGAGATGATGGTTTGGTCGCCGCGGTGTGCGATGCGCACGCCGAGGACTTCCTGCGCCACTTCGGCGAAATCGGTGATGTTGTCGGATTGGAACGTGCCGCCGATTTTCAGCTGTGCGGCGCTGGCGTCGATGACGAGTTTTTCGCGGTTGTAGCGGTTGAACTGGGCGGCTGCTTCGGCGAGCGTGGAACGCTTGAAGATGAGCAGGCCCTGACGCCAGGCGAGATCGGCGGAAAGCACGGCGACCGGCTTCTTTTGCGTTTCGATGCGATTGGCGGTGGCGATCACGATGTCGCCCGGCACCATCTCGACGGAGGGTGCGTTGGTTTGGCTGTTGAGCGCATCGACCTGCGCCCTGCCCTCCACAAGTGCGACTTCCATTTTCGTGGCGTCGCGGCGGATGACGAATTTGGTGCCGAGGTCGGTGACGCGGTGATTGCCAGCGATCACGACGAAGGGATGGGCCGCGTCGTGCTTCACCTGGAAATAGGCCTCGCCCTTGTCGAGCCAGACTTTTCGTTCGCGCGCGGTGATTTGCGTGCGCAGCTGGGTGTCAGTGTTGAGTTCGATTCTGCTGCCGTCGGTCAGCGCCAGCGTTTCGCGGCCGCCGATGGCGGTGGCGTAGGTCTGGGTTTCCGGTTTGGCGGAGGGCCAATAGGTGATTGCGCCGACGATTGCCGCGATGGCGAAGGTTGCGGCGACGGCGCCGGCGAACCAGAAGCGGGTGCGTTCACGTTGGGGCGGCTGCGGTTCGCGGCGAACGGAGCTTTTGAAGACAGTCAGCCGTTCGGTGCGCTTCCATGCGGCTTCGACGCGGACATAAGCGGCGCGATGTGCGAACGAGGCATTGAGCCATTCGGCGAACGCCGCTTCATTGTCGGCCGTCCAATCCCAGAAATTGCGGCGCTCGAACCAGTCGGCGGCGGCGGCTTTCACCTCGCGGGCGGGAAGATCGCTCATTTGCCGCCGTCCTTCGGCGCATCGCCGTAGAGCATGTCGGCCAAGGCCGCGATGCCGTTGGAGAGGTGATGGGAAACGGTGGCCTCAGCCAGCCCCATGCGTTGCGAGATTTCGCGGCCGGTCAGGCCTTCGATGCGGGCGAGCACCACGGCTTCGCGATTGCGCGCGGGCAGACGATCGAGTGCTTCCTGAAGACGGCGCAGTTCGTCGCGCGCGATGGCGTTGCGTTCGGGGCCCGGCGTGTCGACGGCGATGTCGAGGGTTTCGGGATCGGGCAGCGCCTCGATGGGAATGATCTGGGCCCGGCGGGCGCGGTCGATCAGGAGATTGCGCGCCGTGGTGAAGAGGAATTTGCGCGGATGTTCCGGGATTTCCTTTTGCGCGGCTTCGTAGATGCGGACATAGACATCCTGCACGAGGTCTTCGACATCGCTGCGATTGCGCCAGTGGTGTTGCAGGAACTGCATCAGCGCCGCCTCCAGCGGCAGGACTTCGCGCGCAAACCAGACGTCCACGTCGGACGCGGTCATGGCCGCGCTGCGCGGGTCAGCGGTGTCACGTTTGGAGTCCGGCGTTTCCGTCATCCCTTCCTGGCCTCAGGGCTCAGGACTTCATCCTATTGGACGATTGAGGGAAGCGGAGTTTCGATGGAGACGGTAAAATTCTTCAGCAAGAATGTTGCGCGGCTCGCGCAAAGAAAAACCGGGCGGTGGAGGAGAGCCACCGCCCGGCTACGAGGGGTTCTTGAAACTTACCAGTTCTTGGTCAGGCGAATGCCGAAGAGGCGCGGATCGGTGACGAAGACGTTGGTCGTCAGCGCACTGTCGTCGGAGTTGAGGAACGCGCCGGTGATGGCGGTCGTGTCGAGCACGTTCTTGACATAGGCCATCGCCTGCCAGCCATCCTGATTGGTGAAGATCAGGGCGAAGTTGATGTTGCTGTAGCCGTGGAGCTCGTCATACGGCCTGTCGTTAAAGACCCGGGCGAACGAGTCGGACTGGTGATAGAAATCGCCGCGCAACGTGCCCGCCCAGACGTCGCTGAGAGGCATGGAGTATTGCGCGCCCAACGACAGCGTGATGTGCGGTGCGTTGGGAAGCTGGTTGCCCGACAGATCCTTCTCGAAGCCCTCGCCGCGATTGGGTGCGGTGGTGGGATCGAAGCCCGCATAGCCGGGCCAGCGCGTCTGATCGGGATTGGCCACATAGGTGACGCCGGTGACCGGATCGATGTAGCCGGTTGAGGCATCGCTGTTGGTGAAACCCGGAACATAAGCGGCGAAGCACGCCGTCGTGATGGACGTCACCGGCGAATTCCCAGCGAGGATTTCGTTGACCACATCGCGCGGCAGGATGCAGTTGGAAGTTTCCGTTATGAACGGCTTGACCACCATCCAGTCCGAGTGGCCCGCCGTGCGATCCATCAAGTCGATGGCATGGGAGCCATCGGCAAGCGTCGCGTTTTCATAACCGAACGCGAGATTAAAGCGCAGTCCGGGCAATGGTTCCCATGTGCTTTCCAGTTCGGCGCCCCGCACCGTGGCATCGAAGTTCAGGTTGACAGAGGTGCGGTCCACGATCTGCGAAATCTGGTAGTTCTGGTATTTGTAGAGGAACACGTCGGCATTCAACGTCATCTGGCCGTCGAGCAGGCTGTTCTTGGTGCCGAGTTCGAAGGCATCGTTGAATTCCGGCTTGAACGTGAGCGGGTGCGTCTGGTTGCTGGGCGAGGTGACGGGAATGCCCTCGGCAAAGCTCGGCACAACGATCACACCCGGGGGGTTGGCGCCGCCGCCTTTGTAACCGTGTGCGTAAGATGCATAAACCATCGTCTGGTCGGTGAAATCGAGTTTCGGCGTCCAGTTGACGTTGAAGCGGC
>CAZTCU010000072.1:0-10602 GCA_964612235.1 uncultured Rhizobium sp. | reverse complement strand
ACCATTCGCTCCGTGCGTTCGGATTTTTCCAAGGTGCATCAATTCGATTCCCAGATTGCCGCCGCCAAAGTGCAGCTTGCGCAGGCGCAAGGCGATTATCGTCGCCGCAAGGAAGGCGCGGCCGACGGATCGGTTTCGGGCGAGGAAGTGGCGCATGCGCGTGACGCCGTGGCTTCCGCTGAGGCCGCCCTGAAGGTGGCGGAAAGTTCGCAGGCACAGGCAAAAGCCGCGGTGGACAATACCTCCGTCGCCAACAACCCGAACGTGCTGGCGGCCATCGCGCGGGTGCGCAATGCGGCGATCACACTCTCGCATATGAGCCTTGTCTCGCCGGTGAACGGCGTGGTGGCGCAGCGCACCGTGCAGGTGGGCCAGCAGGTGGCGGCGGGTACGCCGCTGATGGCGGTGGTGCCGCTCGACCAGGTTTGGATCGACGCGAATTTCAAGGAAGGCCAGCTCGAAGACATGCGCGTGGGCCAGCCGGTGGAGGTGAAAGCCGACATCTATGGCGGCAGCGTGACCTATCACGGGCGCGTGGCGGGGCTAGGTGCTGGCAGCGGGGCTGCGTTCTCGCTTCTGCCGCCGCAGAACGCCTCGGGCAACTGGATCAAGATCGTGCAGCGCGTGCCGGTGCGCATCGCGCTCGATCCGAAGGCACTGCGCGAGCACCCGTTGCGCGTGGGGCTTTCGGTGAGCGCATCTGTGGATGTGCACGACACATCGGGGCCGGTGGTTTCGTCGCGGACACTAAGTGGAGACATGCGCGGACAGGCCGTCGATACCGATGCCGAGGCCGACCGCATCGTGGCGCGCATTCTGGCCGAGAACGGAGCGTAACAATGAGCGCTGCGGGAGCAGCACCGCAGGCCGCACCCCTGAAAGGTGCGGTACTGGCTATCACCTCCATCGCGCTGGCGCTCGGCACCTTCATGCAGGTGCTGGACAATACGATTGCCAACGTCTCGCTGCCGACCATCGCGGGCAATCTGGGCGCATCCACCGAGCAGGGTACCTGGGTTATCACTTCGTTCGCGGTATCGAACGGCGTGTCAGTGCCGCTGACGGGATGGCTGATGGGCCGCTATGGCGTGGTGCGGACCTTCGTGATGTCGGTGCTGCTGTTCACCCTGGCTTCGTTTCTCTGCGGTATCGCGTGGAGTCTGTCCTCACTTATCCTCTTCCGCATCTTTCAGGGTGCGGTGTCGGGGCCGATGATACCCGGCTCGCAGGCGCTTTTGATTTCCATCTTTCCGTCGAACAAACGCGCGACCGCACTCGGTATATGGTCGATCACCACGCTGGTCGCGCCGATCTGCGGGCCGATCATGGGCGGCTAGATCCCCGACAATTAGCACTGGAACTGGAGCTTCCTGATCAACGTGCCGGTGGGATTGCTGGCGGCGACATTGTGTTGGCGCAATCTCGCGGCGCGCGAGACGCCGACGCGCAAGCTTCCCATCGACCGGGTGGGACTGGGACTGCTGGTGCTGTGGGTGGGTTCGCTGCAGATCATGCTCGACACGGGCAAGGATGCGGACTGGTTTTCCTCACCCGCCATCGTCGTGGAAGCGGTCGTGGCAGCGGTGGCATGCGTTGCCTGGGTGATCTGGGAATTGACCGACGAGCATCCGGTCGTCGATCTGTCGTTGTTCAAGAAGCGCAACTTCGCGCTCGGCACCATCGCGTTCTGCCTGGGTTACGCGATCTTCTTCGCCAATGTGCTGTTGTTGCCGCTGTGGCTGCAGACGAGCATCGGCTACACGGCGACCTGGGCGGGGTTGGTGGCGGCGCCCTCCGGCGTTGTGGCGGTGCTGGTGACGCCGATTGCGGCGCGCTTCATGTCGCGGGTGGATGCGCGCTGGCTTGCAACGGTTGCGTTCGCGGCGTTCGCCGTCTCCTATTTCATGCGCGCGGGTTACACGACCTATGCGAGCTTCTGGGATTTCGTGATGCCGATGCTGGTGCAAGGCATCGCGATGAGCACCTTCTTCGTGGCGCTGCTGACGATCTCGCTCGACGGCGTGGAGCCTGAGCGCATTCCGTCGGCTTCCGGTATCTCGAACTTTTCGCGCATTACGGCGGGTGGGTTTGCCGCTTCGATCGTCACGACCGTGTGGGACCGGCGCGAGGCTTTGCACCAGAGCAGGCTTTCGGAAACGTCGAGCATCTACGATCCGGCGATGCAGCACGCGATGTCGGGGCTTCACCATTTCGGCTTCACCGACCCGCAGAGCTATGCGGTGCTGGTGCATAATATGGCGCAGCAGGCTTATCTGCTTGCCTCGCTCGACCTGTTCTGGATTTCGGGTTGGTTCGCGGTGGCAATGATCGGCGTGGTGTGGCTCGCGCGCCGCTCGATCAGCGGCGGCGGCGCACATGTGGCGGCGGATTAGGCTGCTTGCGGCACCATCGGACGCGGTGCGAACACGCGAGTGGGCGCTTCGGCCGCATCGGCCCAGGCGACGATGCGCAGGCGGCCGACGGCATCTTCGGTGAGCGCGGTGCAGCTTTCGACCCAATCGCCATCGTTGCAATAAAGAACGCCGGCAATGTCGCGCACCTCAGCGTGATGGATGTGTCCGCAGACGACGCCGTCGACACCGCGTAATTTCGCCTCGCGGGCAAGCGCGGTCTCGAAATCGGAAACGAATTTCGCGGCGTTCTTCACCTTGAACTTGAGATAGGCGGAAAGCGACCAATACGGCATGCCCAGCCATTTGCGCGCGGCGTTGAACACCGTGTTGACCGTGAGCGCCAGCCCGTAGGCACGGTCGCCGAGATAGGCGAGCCAGCGGGCATAAGCGACGATGCCGTCGAACTGGTCGCCATGGATGACGAGCAATTGCTTGCCGTCCGCCGTCTTGTGGATCGCCTCGGGCTGCAGTTCGACGCCTGCAAGCGAGATGCCGGTGTAGTCGCGCAGAGCCTCGTCATGATTGCCGGGAACATAGATCACGCGCGTGCCCGATTCCACTTTGCGCAGGATCTCGGCCACCACGCGATTGTGCGCCTCGGGCCAATACCAGTTCCGCTTCAACGCCCAGCCGTCGACGATGTCGCCGATCAGATAAAGCGTGGCGCAATCGTTGTGGGCAAGGAAATCGGCGAGCCTGTCGGCCTTGCAGCCTCGCGTGCCAAGATGCGTGTCCGAAATGAAGATCGTGCGGTGACGGCGGATGCGGCTCAGAGCCAGGGAAGAAACCGGCGTGGATTTCGCGAGCAGTTTCGATGCCGAACCCGGCAAGGCCTTGAACGGATACGCGGACACTACACACTCCTTATTCGGCTTGCGGCGGGAGATGTGAGGGATTCACGTGACAGGCGTGTTGCAGTTTGGCTTCGGCTTTATGTATTCGTCCGTGAGCGGACAAAGAGGGTCGCAAATGTCTGCCCTGCCTCACTTTTGGCGGGTTTGACCGGTCTGGCTGGACCGGAGGCAGATGGGCCGCTAGTTGTTTGCGGGCATGGTTCTTTTAATCCGTTTCGCGGCTTTCTTCGCCACGCGCGCCGTACGGCTTTCGGGCCTTCTTGCGGCCCTGATCGCCTTTGCGGGACCGGCTCTTGCCGCAGATCCGCAGGGCTATAGTGTCGACATCCAATCCACCGGCGATGACGCGCTGGACCAGGCGATGCACGACTCTTCGCTGCTCGTCACCCTGGCCGAGAAAGCACCCACCGCCCCCTTCGCGCTGGTGGCGCGCGCCAAGGGCGACGTGGAACGGCTGGAAACGGCGCTGCACGCCTATGGATTTTACCAGGGGCACATCTCGATCCGGATTGCGGATCGCAAGCTGGACGACGCCGATCTGCCGAATGTGTTGGAGGCGATGCCGAAAGGTTCAACCGCGGAAGTGAAGGTTTCGGCGGAACTCGGGCCGCAATATCGCTTGCGGCGGATCACGCTGGAAGGAAACGCGCCGGAGGGTTCGAAGATCGACCTCAGAGCGGGCCAGCCCGCCATCGCGGCGGATGTTCTGTTCGCGGGCACCAAACTCCAGTCGGCCCTGCAGGACAGCGGCTATCCGCTTGCCAAGGTCGAGGCGCCCATCGCATGGGCCGACGACGACGCGCATGTGCTCGACGTGATCTTCAAGGCCGACGCCGGGCCGCGCGCGAAAATCGGCGTGATACATCTCGACGGATTGAAGACGGTCGATGAAACCTTCGTGCGCAAGGCGCTGACGGTGCATTCGGGCGAACTCTACAGCCCGGCCAGAATCGAAGCGGCGCGGCAGGCGCTGATCGCGACGAATGTGTTTTCCGGCATAGAGGCGCGCGCGGCGGATCATCTCGATCCCGACGGCACAATCGCGATCACGTTCGACATGCAGGAACGCAAGATGCGTTCCGTGGCATTGAGCGCGGCCTATTCGACCGACCTGGGCATCAGTCTTTCCGCAAGCTGGTCGCATCGCAACCTGTTCGGCCATGCGGAACAGCTCAATCTGTCGGCGGCGGGCAACGGGCTTGGCGGCAGCGCCACCAACTCGCTCGGCTACAATCTTACGGCGCAATATATCGAGCCCATGTTCTTTCAGAACGACCAGATCCTGGAACTCGATCTCGGCGCGGTGAAGCAGGATCTCGATGCCTACGACCAGACGGCGTTCACCGTGGGCGCCTATGTGCGGCGCAAATTCTCCAAGTTATGGACGGGAAGCGTGGGGCTGACGGGGACGCAGGAACGGATTTCCCAGGAAGGTGTCGCGCGCGACTATCAGCTTGTCGCCGTTCCCCTGACCGCCACATATGACAGCACGGGATTGGCCGATCCCCTGCTCGATCCGACGCACGGGCTTCGCGCCGCGCTTTCGGCGACGCCGACACATGCGTTCGGCAAACCGTCGAGCAATTTCGTCATCCTGCAGGCGTCCGGAGCGACCTATTTCGATCTTTCGGATCTCGGCATATCCGATCCGGGCCGCAGCGTGCTGGCCCTGCGCGGTCTCGTGGCGAGCGTTCAGGGCGCGAGCCAGTTCGGATTGCCGCCCGATCAGCGGCTTTATGCGGGCGGCAGCGGCACCGTGCGCGGCTACGATTATCAGTCCATCGGGCCGCAATTTCCCGACGGCAAACCCATCGGCGGGCTTTCGGCGGAAGCCGCTACGATCGAATTCCGCCAGCGCCTGTTCGAGAATTTCGGCGCGGTCGCATTCGTGGATGCGGGACAGGCAAGCGATGTGAGCGCTCCGTTCACCGGAACGGTGCGTGTGGGCGCGGGCGTTGGCGTGCGTTACTACACGCCCATCGGGCCGCTGCGCGTGGATGTGGCCGTGCCGCTCAACCGCGCGCCCAGGGGCGCGGCATTCGGCATCTATATCGGATTGGGGCAGGCTTTCTGATGAACCCTCATATCCGAAAAGCCTTGTGGATCGGCGGCGGCGCGACAGGCGGCGTGGCGATGCTGCTTGCGCTGCTGATCCTGTTCGCCAACACCGCCATAGGCCGGCGCACCATCGAATGGGCCGTGCCGGAATTGACCGGCGGACAGGTGACGTTGCGCGGCCTCGGCGGACGTTTCCCCGAAAGCCTGCGCGTGGCGCGGCTGGAAGTGCGCGACGACAAGGGATTGTGGCTGACGGCGGATGACGTGGCGCTGGACTGGGCGCCGCTTGCCTATCTCTGGAACACGGTGAGCGTGGAAAACGTCACCGCGCGCCGGATCGACATTTTGCGCCGACCGATAGCGAAAAAAAGCAGCGAAGGTTCCAGCCCGCATATTGTGATCGATGCACTGAAGGTCGACCGACTGAATGTCACCGCCGCGGTTGCCTGGCGGGCCGCGAGCGTGACGCTGTCCGGCAAGCTCGACTACGCATCGCTTGACGAAGCGCGCATCGACATCGTGGCGCAACGGCTGGACGCACCCGGCGTCTATCGCGTGAACGCCGACATTTCGCGCGACCGGATTTCGGGCCATGTCGACATACGCGAACCGGCGAACGGATTGATCGGCGGGTTGGCGGACCTTCCCGATCTGGGGCCGTTATCGGTTGCGGCCAACGCATCGGGCCCCCGCAACGCGCAGGCTATCGTTCTGTCGCTGACGGCCGGCGCATTGCGGGCGAATGCGCGCGGCACCGTCGATCTGGTGGCGCGCACCGCGCAACTCGACCTCGCCGCACAGGCACCGGCGATGACACCGGGACCGGGACTTTCGTGGGAGTCGCTGGCGATGGAAGGCCATCTGCGCGGGAGCTTCGCGAAGCCGGACATTGCAGGGCATCTTCTGATTGCGCAATTGAAAGCGGGCGGCGGCACGGCGCAAACGGTGAAAGCCGACATCGCGGGGCAAGGCGGCAGCGCGCGGATTGCGGCGCGCATCGAAGATTTGCGCCTGGATGGCCTGCCGGACGATTTCTTCGGCACTACGCCCATCGTCCTGCGGGCGGATATGCGCTTCGACGCGCCGCAAACGCCGGTCGAATTCGAGCTTTCGCATGCGCTGGCGCTGGTGCGCGGACACGCAACACTCGGCAGCGGCGTGAAAGGAACCGCGACACTCGACATACGCTCGCTTGCCCCGTTTGCCGCGCTGGCGGGATTGGAGTTGGAAGGAAGCGCGCACGCTGTGGCCACGCTGGAAACCAAAGGCGGAAAGACGGCTGCCACGCTCGATGGAACGCTAGGCGTCACGGGCGGCGATGCGACGATTTCCGTACTGATGGGACGCAACGCCAAATTCGGCTTTGCGGGATCCGTCAAGGGTGGAGACATCGCGCTTGAGCGCGCAACGGTCGATGGCGCCTATGTTGCGCTTTCGGCGAACGGCGGATTGGACGGCACGCTTGCCGTCGACTGGACGGCAAACCTGCGTGATCTCTCGCGAGTGGCGAGCACATTGTCCGGCAGACTTTCCCTGCGCGGACATGTGAAGGGGCCTCGGGACAATTTCGAGATCACCATTGCGGGTGACGGCGATATTGCGGGCGGGAAGGCCGCGCGCGGCCCGGTGCGGCTTGCCGCGCGCATTGGCGGATTGCCGAATGCGCCTGAGGGGCGGATCAGTGCGGACGGACGCATCAATGGTGGCGCGCTGCAATTGTTGGCCGATCTGGAACAGCGAGGCGATCATGCGCTGTCGATCAAGGTGAGCAAGGGGGATTGGAAAAGCTTGCGGATGCGGGCCGATCTTCTGCT
Organism: uncultured Rhizobium sp.; assembly: GCA_964612235.1. GTDB lineage: Bacteria > Pseudomonadota > Alphaproteobacteria > Micropepsales > Micropepsaceae > Rhizomicrobium. The sequence continues at coordinate 3,462 of CAZTCU010000072.1, read as the reverse complement.
TGCGCGCGGCGCGGATTTGCCGACCGGAAAGATTTCGCTGCAGGACCAACAGCTTTCCGATCTTCAGCCGTTTCTCGGCTTCGACATTTCGGGAAGCATCGCGGCTTCCGCGGATTTGCGCGCCGACAGGACCGCGCTATTGAATCTTGCCGCCAAGGCGTTGAGCGCGGAAGGCACGCATGTGGACGGCCTTTCGCTCGATGGCATAATCGCCGATCCTTCCGGGCGAGCCGCAACCGATCTGAAGCTTGCTGCCTCTGGCATCGCAACGAACGGCATCGGCGGCGATCTGAGGGGGCGGATCACCGGGCCTTCCGATGCGCTGAACGTCACGCTTACATCGGACCTTCTGGATGGGGATGGCAACAAGGCCCATGTGACCGGTGTGGCGCAGGTCGACGCGATCAAACGGCAGGTCGAACTGAGCGCGCTTGATGCGGACTATCGCGGAGAAAAGGCGCATCTTGCTTCGCCCGCACGGTTCGATCTGTCGAAAGGGATAGCGGTCGACAGGCTGCACCTGACGGCGGCGGGCGCACAGGGCGAAGTCGCGGGGCGGCTTTCGCCATCGCTCGACGCCACGGCTTCGGTGAAGAACGTGACGTCGCGGCTCACCAAACTGTTTGCGCCTTCGCTCGACGTGGACGGCGTTCTGTCCGCGGATGCGAAGCTCGCCGGTACATTGGCGGCGCCGCGCGGCACGATCTCGCTGCACGGCACGGGATTGCGGCTGGAAGGCTCTTCCTCCGCCATCGAGAAAGGCGAACTTGTGGCGACCGCGACGCTGAACGGACAAAGCGTTCTGGTCGACGCGCGGCTTTCGGCGGGAAAGACGTTGTCGTTGACGATTGCAGGCACCGCGCCGCTGACCCCGGACGGCGCCATCGATCTGAAGGTGAAAGGAAACACCGATCTTGCGCTGATCAATCCGTTGCTCAACGCGGAAGGGAAGAACCTGCGCGGCATGGTCACCCTCGACGGCACCGTTACCGGTACGCGGTTGTTGCCGCGCGCGGAAGGCACGGCCATCCTGAGCGACGGGGATTTTCAGGATTATGTGCAGGGCGTGCATGTGGCGGGGCTTTCCGGCCGCATCGGCGCGCAAGGCAATCGCCTCACCATCAGCGAATTCAAAGGCCGCGCGGGCAAGGGAACGGTGTCGGCGGACGGAAACATCGATCTCTGGGCGCCCGGAACGCCGATAAATCTTGCAATCAACGCAAAGAATGCACGGCTGGTTGCGAGCAACCTGATGACGGTGGATGGCGACGCCACGCTGAAACTGACCGGGCAGTTGGGAAGCCACGTCAACCTGATCGGAACGGTGCGCATCGACGATGGCGAGGTGAACCTGCCGGAAAACTTGCCGCGCAATGTGGCGGTGCTCGATGTGCGGCGAAAGGGGCAGACCTATTCGCCGGCCCCGAGAAGCAACGCGCCGCTCATCGGTTTGAACGTCACGGTCACGTCACCGGGGCGATTGTTCGTGCGCGGGCGCGGGCTGGAAGCGGAAGTGAGCGGGAGCGTGCAGGTGGACGGCTCGAATGCGCGGCCGGACGTGCGCGGCGGTTTCACCATGCGGCGAGGCGAATTCGCCATCGCGGGACAGACCTTGAACTTCACCAGCGGACGGTTGGGTTTCGACGGCGCAAGCGTTTCGGGAAGCCTCGATCCTTCGCTGAATTTCGTGGCGGAAAGCACTTCGGGCAGCGTGACGGCGAAACTCGAAATCACCGGTTATGCCTCGGCGCCGAAGATCAAGCTTTCGAGCACGCCTTACCTGCCGCAGGACGAAGTGCTGGCGCATCTTCTGTTCCAGCAGAGCGTCAAACAGCTGGGGCCGCTGCAGCTGGCGCAGATCGCGGAAGGATTGGGTTCGTTTACCGGCATCGGTAGCGGCCTCAACCCGCTGTCGCGCGTGAGGAAAAGCCTGGGCCTCGATCGCCTTGCCGTCGGCGGCGGACAGAGCGGCACGGGCGCCAGCGTGGAAGCCGGGAAATATGTGATGAACGGCGTCTATGTCGGCGCCAAGCAGGACACCGCGGGCGGCACGCGCGCACAAGTTCAGGTGGACATCACGGGGCGGCTGAAAGCGCAAGCGACCGTCATTACCGGAACGCCGCCCAACGTTACGGGAAGTGCCGCGCAGGTGGACCGCGGCAGCAGCATCGGGCTGACCTACCAGTTCGATTACTAGCCGCCCAGGCCTATGCTGATGGTTGCGAAGGGGCCGTAGAAATTGCGGTCGTAGGTCTTGCGCACGTCTATGCCGCCATCCATCGCGCCGAAGAAGAAATCGGCGCGATAGCCGAATTTGATCTTGGCGTTTGCATAATTGAACGAAAGACCTGCGAAGCCCCCGATGTTGGGAACGATGACGGAGCGTGAGCGGGGCCTGTTGTAGCTGTGGTGGTAATAGGGCGTCATCGGAATGAAGTTGTAGACGTGAGGTATAACCGGGCGGTCGTCGTTTGTTTTGTGACGGACATCCGCCTTCTGACGTCCGAACAGGAGCGCGCCATTTCCACCGATGTCGAAATTGACCTGCATCGCTTCGGGATTGCCGACCAACGGGAGTGAGGCCTCGAAAGACAGCGAGGGGCCCGCTCCTTTGAAACTTCGCGAGATGGCGGCGGTCGCGTGATAAAGATCCCACGTTTCGCTACCAAAATACGGTAGCTTTATATAAGCGGGGTTTCCATAGAATTGCGTGGCATATTTGTAAGGTACAACGCCGCCTGGATTTGCCGTCATATTCACATGTGAGCGTGAGGTGAATTGGGCAATTCGGACCCCGGCATTGATCGTCGCCGTTCCTTTGAGAGCTCCGAGACCGACATCCCGTCCGGCCTGGAAATCCAGAATAAAATGACTTTCATCGGTACGCGAGGCGGAATCTGCAAATCGCAAGGCGTTGGGATGCGCGGTTCCGGTTCTATAGAAACCGAACGCCGGAATACTGACGGTCGTGTGCAGAACCGGCGGTGTCGCCACCTGGTTGTGCGAAGTTTTGGCGGTGTTCGAGCGCCCGTAGCGGATCGCGGCACTAAAAATCCATGATGAATCTTCCGGATCGATACTGATCTTGCCTTCGATTCCGTTGGCGTAACGCGGCGTTCGCTCCACCTGCCCCGGAGACAAAAAGCCATCCGATTCGAACTGCCCGGTAAAATCCGGCGCGAAGGCTTTTTGGTTTGCCTCAATTCGTTCCAGTTGCCCGCCCAGTTCGATCCAGACGGTGGGATGCTCCGTATCTTCGGCTTTGGCTTGCGCCGCTACCGCAGTCAACAGAGAGAGCGCCGAAGCGCTTGCCAGCAGGTTAAGACGTATATTCGCGCGCGGGTGTGTGGTGATGAGTTCGCTCATTGTTGTGTTCCCCCCGTGATGGTGTTGGCGACTGCTCCCACCTCCCCCTGGTGGGGAGATCGAAAAGCGCAAGCGCGGCGCAGCGTTTTTCGGGTG
>CAZTCU010000071.1:0-10688 GCA_964612235.1 uncultured Rhizobium sp. | reverse complement strand
TGATGTAGCGCGGATTGCGCGGATCGGGCTCGATCTTCTTGCGCAGGCGGCTGACGTGGTTGTCGATGGAACGATCGAAGAATTCCGCCTCGCGCCCCTTGGTCAGATCGAGCAATTGGTTTCGCGTCAGCGCGATCTTCGGGCGCTCCAGCAGTACGGTGAGCAAACGGAATTCGCCGCTCGAAAGCGGCGAGGCCACCCCGTCCGGCCCGATCAATTCGCGTTGGCCCGTATCGAGCGTCCATTCGCCGAACCGGATGCGCGAAACCTCCGGCGGTTTCTGGCGTGGCGGCAAGGCTTGTGTGCGCCTGAGAACGGCTGCCACGCGCGCAATCAACTCGCGCGGCGAAAACGGTTTGGCGATGTAATCGTCCGCGCCCATTTCAAGGCCGACGATGCGGTCCACTTCCTCGTTGCGCGCGGTCAGCAAAATGACAGGCGTCTGCGACGACTCGCGGATGGAGCGGCAGAGGCTCAACCCGTCCTCGCCCGGCATCATGATATCCAGCACCACAAGGTCGATGCCGGAGCTTTTCATCACCTTGCGGGCTACCTGGGCATCCGCGGCCGTGGTGGCGCGGTAGCCATGTTCCCGCAGGTAACGGGCCAGCGGTTCCCGGATGTCGCGCGAATCCTCGACCACCAGGACGTGGGGTTTGGTCTCGTCTTTGGTCGTCACGGCGATGTCCATGGGGCCAACATGCGGACCCGGCTCCCCCTCTGCAACGGCAATTGTCGCAAAGTTTCGCATGAGGGGCGGGCGAGACAAAAGCCGTCAAAATACAGGTTGCCCAACAAAGTTATGAGCGCCCGGCACCCTAGATAGAGGACGTCAGGCAGGAGGCGGCCTTGGAGAAAGACATGAAGAGAATTTCGAAGTACGCAGTTGGCGCGGTCCTCGTGGCCATCTTGGGCGGCGCAGCTGCCGTGGCATTCGCATCCCCCAACACGCCCCGTCCGCTGGCCCATGAGTTGGGCCGTGGCAAGGTCTTTCAACAATACGACCTCAATCACGACGGCAAGGTGACCCAGGCCGAGATCAACAAGGTCCTCGGCGAGCGCTTCGCCGCGGCCTCCGGCGGAAGCTCCGCATTGTCTCAGCTTCAGTTCGCCAACATGCGCCTCGACGACGTGCGCAAGGGTTCCGACAAGATGTTCCAGAAGATCGACTGGAACAACGACGGCAAGATCAGCCGCGAGGAATTTCTCAACGCCGAACACACCCGTTTCAATCGCATGGACCGCCGCGCGACCGGCGAAGTGTCCTGCGCCCCCCATGCCCATGCCGCGAAGGTCGGTGATCAGAAGTCTGGCGAAACAAAAGATGCCGGTGCTTCCCCCCCACACCGTCATTTCGGATTTCGCCATGCGCGCGGCATGGGCTTCTGCGCCCAGTTCGACGCCAACAAGGACGGCAAGGTGACTCGCGCCGAATTCGACACGGCGGCGATTGCCCAGTTCGACAAGTTCGCGAAGGCCGGCAGCATCAGCCGCGACGGCTTCTACCAGATGGCTGCCGAGAAGGTGAAGGATCTGCAAACCCGCCGCTTCACCCACCTCGATGCCAACCACGACGGCAAGCTGACGCTCGACGAGTTCGAAGCGCCGCAGAAGAAGATGTTCGCGCGCATGGACAAGAACAAGGACGGCGCGATCACCAAGGACGAGATCATGGCGTCCCGTCACCACCGCTTCGGCGGACACGGTCATGGTGACTGGAACAAGGACGGAAAACCTGGCGATCAGTCATCGCCCGGCTAAGCTGTGGGGTGGGCGGTAGCAAGCTCCCGAATACCGCCCACCCGCAGCATTTGAGTCATCTCCGCCACTATCGAAACGGCGATTTCCGCGGGCGACCGGGCTCCGATTGAAAGCCCGATCGGCCCGTGGATTTTTTTGAGGTCATCGTCGCCGAAACCGTTCGCTTTCAGCCGTGCCAACCGTCCCGCATGCGTCTTCTTCGATCCCAACGCGCCGATATAGAAACACGGTGAGCGAAGCGCCGCCGTCAGCGCCGGATCGTCCACCTTCGGATCGTGCGTCAGCGCCACCAGCGCGCTGCGTGGCCCAAGAGGATTCTTCTGCAACGCCTCATCCGGCCAATCGTGCGAGATCGCCATATCGGGAAACCGTTCCGGCGTTGCAAACGATGTGCGCGGATCGATCACGCGCACGCCATAGCCCGTCATCGACGCCATGCGCGCGAGCGGCTGGGCGATATGCACCGCCCCCACGATCACCAGATCGAGCGGCGGATTGAACACCGCCAGAAACCATGTGCGCCCGTCGATCTCCACTGGCGCGCTTTGATCCGCGCGCGCCGCATTCGCCGCGGCAATCCCCAACGGCGACGTATCGCCAGCCGGATCGACAAGCCGGTCTTCGCCGCTCGCAAGATCGGTCGCTCGCACGATGGCGCGGTTCGCGCGCCGCGCGTCGTTCAATTGCCTGAGGATTTCCGCGCGCATCGCATCACGCGACAGGTTCGACGTAGATTTCGATCCGCCCGCCGCACGCCAGCCCCACGTCCCAGGCCTGCTGATCGCTGACGCCGAACTCCAGACGCGAAGTCTTGCCGTCTTTCATGGCGCGCATCGCATCCTCGATCACCGCGCCCTCGACACATCCGCCCGACACCGAGCCCACAAACGCCCCATCGTCCCGCACCGCGATCTGGCTGCCGGCAGGGCGAGGCGCAGACCCCCACGTCTTCACCACGGTCCCAAGCGCAACCTTGTGACCGTCCGAAAGCCACTGCGCGGCGGTACCGAGAATATCTTCGCTGCTTTCGACCATTGTACCTCCATCTTACCGCCCCCTACGCGGGGCGGTCGACATCGCGTCAGCGATGGCGGGTGGGGGGACGCGCAACGAATACCGTGCGTGAAGCCCCACCCGGTCGCGTGCCGATGCACGCGCCCGACCTCCCCAAGGGGAGGTAAGTCTACTTTATCGCCGCGGCGACCGCGCGCTTCGCCATGACACTGACGAGGTTGGCGCGATATTCGGCGGAGCCATGAATATCGGAGTTCAATTCCGAAGCGTCGACCTTGATCGAAGCGATGGCACTGGGATCGAAGCTTTTCGCCAGCGCCGCTTCCATTTCCGCCTGCCGGAACACGCCCGGCCCAGCGCCGGTCACCGCCACGCGCACGCCGTCCTTGCCCTTCGCCACGAACACCCCGGCCATCGCATAACGCGAAGCCGGATTGCGGAATTTCGTGTAGGCCGCGCGCTCGACCAGCGGAAACGAAATCTCCGTCACGATCTCGCCGTCGTTCAGCGCCGTCGAGAACATGCCGGTGAAGAAATCGTCCGCCTTGAAACTGCGTTCGGTGGTCTTGATCGTCGCGTTCAACGCCAGGGCCGCCGCCGGATAATCCGCCGCCGGATCGTTGTTGGCGATGCTGCCGCCGATGGTGCCCTTGTGGCGCACGGCCGGATCGCCGATCAGATGCGCAAGCTCTGCCAAAGCGGGCAGGGCACGTCGAACTTCGGCGGACTCCGCGACCTCCGCGTGAGTCACCGCCGCCCCGATGGTCACCGCGTTCGCATCCACGCGGATGTAATTCAGTTCCTTCAATCCCGAGATGTCGATGAGATCGGAAGGGTTCGCCAGCCGCATCTTCATCGTTGCGATCAGCGTCTGACCGCCCGCCAGCAATTTCGCATCCGGCGAATTCTTCAGAAGCGCCTGCGCATCGGCCAGCGACTTCGGGCGATGATAGTTGAATTGATAGGGGATCATGCCGCCTTGTCCTTCGCGGCCATGCGCTTCGCGGCATCTTCGATCGAACTGACGATGTTCTGATAGCCGGTGCAGCGGCAGATATTGCCCTCAAGCTCGGCGCGGATCGTTTCGCGATCCAGCACCGGCTTCCTGCGGATCATATCGACGGCGGTCATGATCATCCCCGGCGTGCAGAACCCGCATTGCAGCCCATGGTTCTCGCGAAACGCCTCCTGCACCGGATGCAGCTTGCCGTCCTTGGCAAGCCCTTCGATGGTGGTCACCTCCGCGCCATCGGCCTGCACCGCGAAGACGGAACAGGATTTCACGGCCTTGCCGTTCACATGCACCACGCAGGCCCCGCATTGGCTGGTATCGCAGCCGATATGGGTTCCGGTCAGGCGCAATTCCTCGCGCAGGAAATAGACGAGCAGGGTGCGGTCTTCGACGTCGGCGGAAACGGCGTTTCCGTTCACCGTCAGGGAAACGGCGGTCATGCGGTTCTCCAGTAGCGGATGACGCATGATCCGCTGCCGTGCAGGGAAGCGTCAACCCACGGCCGGGTCAGAGCACCATCCCGAAAAGCACAAGCAGGATCACGATCACCGCGATCAGCCCGATCACCCAGACTTCCCGCGTGATGCCTTCGTGATGCGGTGGCGGCGCGGCCAGCGCCAATCCCGCCACTTCCGCGGAGGCAGCCCCCGGCGCAGCCAGAGCGGCGGCCGCGCCTTCGATCACCGGCGGCGGCGAAATCGTTTCCACGAACCGCGAGAAGAAATCGTCCGCGATCTGTTTGGCCGCGCCGTCGATCAGCCGCTGCCCGATCTGGGCAAGCTTGCCGCCAATACTGGCCTTGGCGGTGTATGTAAGCACTGTCTTCTCACCTTCGGGCGTCAGCAGGACTTCCGCTTCGCCCTTGGCGAAACCGGCGACGCCGCCCTGTCCCTCGCCGCGCAGAATACAGCGCCGGGGCGGGTCCATCTCATCCAGCGTCACCTTGCCTTTGAAAGTGGCCTTTACCGGCCCGATCTTCAGTGTCGCGCGGGCCTCGAACGTGTCGTCCGCGGTCTTCTCAAGGCTCTCGCAGCCGGGAATGCAGCTTTTGAGAATGTCCGGGTTCTGTATGGCGTCCCACACAGTCCCGGGCGACGCCGGAATGACATAGCGGCCTGTGAAATCCATCTTCGAATCTAACCCTTCGATTGCCGAGAAATTCGCTGGAACAGTGACTTATGGCCGGAACTTCACAAATCAACCTTGTTCTGTCCAATTTTGAAACCACGCTTTTCGTCAAGGGCTTATTATGATAATTTCTTGTTCATAATAAGGGGCGTTGGGATGGACATGAGTGTAGGAGGCTCGCACGGCCTGGGCGAGATACCTCTTGAGGTTACGGGTCTCGTCAAGTGGTTCGATCTCTCCAAGGGCTACGGATTTATCAAACCGTCGAGTGGGGCTGACGGCGATATCCTGTTGCATCAAACCTGTGTGCGCCAATCCGGCTTCAAGGCCGCGTATGAAGGCGCGCGCGTGGTTTGCGAAGCCGTACAGGGACCAAAGGGGCTGCAAGCCCGCCGTGTGATCTCGCTGGACAATTCGACGGCAGCACCTCAGCTCGCCGCTGCGCCGACACGCAGCCGTTATCTGGCAGAGCCGAAGGGCCCGTCCTTCGACGCGACCGTGAAGTGGTTCAATCGCGGCAAGGGCTATGGCTTCGTGTCGCGCGGGCCGGACACACCGGACATCTTCATCCACATGGAAACCCTGCGCCGTTATGGCATCCGCGAATTGCGGCAGGGCCAGAAGGTGAAGGTCCGTACAGGTGACGGACCCAAGGGAGAGCTTGCAGCCGAGATCGCGGTCGTCGATCTTTAAGGGCGAGTCCTCGTCTCCCGGATTTTCATGCGTCTGACAATTGCGTTGGTGTCGGTCCTGCTTTTCGCGGGCACGGCTTGCGCTGGCTCCAACCAGCCGCAACTCGACCTTCCCACGGAATCCATCACCATCGATTCCGCGTTGGGGCCGCAGCGTTTCAAGGTCCAGCTCGCGACGGAATGGTCTGAGCAGGAAACGGGCCTGATGTACCGCCAGCAGATGCCGCCCAACGAAGGCATGCTGTTCGACTTCCATCAGCCGCAGGCGATGTCGTTCTGGATGAAGAACACGCTCATCCCGCTCGACATCCTGTTCATCCGCGCCGACGGCACCGTCTCCACCATCGCCGCCAACGCCAAGCCCCTGTCGCTCAAGTCCATCAAGTCGGCGGAACCCGTACAGGCCGTGCTGGAAATCAACGGCGGCCGGGCCGCAGCCCTCCAGATCCGCGAGGGCGCGAAGGTCCATTCCACCATTTTCCAGGGGCGTTGATGCGAGCCGCCGCAGCGTGTAAGCCCCTCACCCCGGACGGGGCGTGGCGCAGTCTGGTAGCGCATCTGCTTTGGGAGCAGAGGGTCGCGTGTTCGAATCACGCCGCCCCGACCAGCCTTCGCTCGCGAAGCGAGGGGAGGCCGGCCGCGCCGAAGCGCACTTGCGCGAAGGCGGGCTGGTTGTCGCGAGCTACGGCTCGGCAAGCCGGCCGATCGTTGATGAGAAGGAGTTAGGTCATGCGCGCCCGTATCTACCAACCCGCCAGGAACGCCATGCAAGCGGGCAGGGCGCGCACCAAGCAATGGGTCCTGGAATACGAGCCGGAATCCGCGCGCGGCATCGACCCGCTGATGGGCTGGACCTCGTCGACCGACATGCGCCAGCAGATCCTGCTCGAATTCGACACTCGGGAAGAAGCCGTCGCCTACGCCGAAAAGCACGGCATCGACTTCCAGGTCTTCGAGCCCCACAGACCCAAGCCCATCCCCAAGGCCTATTCCGACAATTTCCGCTTCGACCGGAAAGTCCCCTGGAGCCATTGAGGCTCGCGCGAATCCGTCCGAATTGCTATCTGGTCCGTCAGGTCTGGCCCCGTAGCTCAACTGGATAGAGCACCAGCCTTCTAAGCTGGGGGTTGCACGTTCGAGCCGTGCCGGGGTCGCCAGTTCGGGGAAATCATGCGGTATCTCAAAATCGGATTGGCGCTTCTGATCGGCCTGCCGCTTCTGGCGCTCGGCGGGTTGGTCGCGTTCGATTGGTTCTCCCAGCCGCGCGAACCGGATTATGGCGTTTTCATCACCGAAGCCGCGCAATATCACGTCCGCATCAAGCGCGATGATTTCGGCGTGCCGCATGTCTTTGGCCAAAGGGATGCCGATGTCGCGTTCGGTTTGGCCTTCGCCCATTGCGAAGACGATTTCGCCACCATCCAGGAAGCGGCGCTCGCCACGCGCGGCAAGCTCGCGGCGGTAGAAGGCCGCAAAGCAGCCGTAACGGATTATCTCGTCCGGTTGATGGGCGTGTGGGACACCATCGACCGGAAATACGACCGCGAACTGCCGTTCAGTGTGAAGGACGTACTCAACGCCTATGCCGACGGCGTGAACTACTATGCGGCGTTGCACCCGGAGAAAGTCGCGCGCGGGCTTCTGCCGATAACCGGGCGCGATATCGCTGCGGGTTTCGTGTTCAAGACTCCGTTCTTCTACGGCCTCGACCGCGAGCTGCGCAAAATCACCGAGCCCGTGCCCGAAACGAAACCGCAAGGCTCCAATGGCGTCGCCGTTTCGCCCCTGCGCGCGGCGGATGGCGCGACGCGGCTGCTCGTCAATTCGCACCAGCCTTATGCGGGGCCGGTAGCCTGGTACGAGGCCGTACTGGAAAGCCAACACGGCTGGCATGTCGCGGGCGGTTTCTTTCCCGGCTCGCCCTTCATGCTGCACGGGCACAACGCCACTCTCGGCTGGGCCAACACCGTCAACACACCCGATCTCGTCGACGTGTACCGCCTGAAGATCAATCCTGCGAACCCCGACCAATATCTGCTCGACGGCAAATGGCGCGATTTGGAGAAGAAGGACGCCGCGATCCGCGTGAAGCTGTGGGGCCCGATCTATTGGACGTTCCACCGCGAAGTCTTGCGGTCCGCGCACGGTCCCGTGCTGCGCACCGACCACGGAGTCTTCGCCATCCGTTATGCGGGCATGGGCGAGGTGCGCCAGGCCTTGCAGTATTACAAGCTCAACAAGGCGCACAATCTTGAGCAATGGCGGGCCGCGATGCGCCTGCAGGCGCTGCCGAGCATCAACTACATTTATGCCGATCAGGCCGGAAATATCGGTTACGTCTACAACGGCCAGTTTCCGGTGCGAAAGCCGGGCTTCAACTGGAAAGGCGTCCTGCCGGGTGACCGTTCCGATCTCATCTGGCACCGCTACTTGCCGTTCTCGCGCGAACCGCAGCTATGGAATCCGAAATCGGGCTTCGTGTTCAATTCCAACAACACGCCGTTCCAGGCCACAGCCGCCGACGACAATCTCAAGCCGAAGGATTTCCCGGCATGGATGGGCATACAGACCAATATGACCAATCGCGCTTATCGCGCGGAGGAAACTTTCGGCGCGGATAACGCCATCGGCGCGGAAGATTTCCGCAACTACAAATTCGATCTCTTCTACAGCTCCGCGTCGGAGCTTGCGGAAGAGATTTCGGAGGTCCTTCAGGTTCGGCCCGGCAACGACGCCGATCTCAAAAAGGCGCAGGCAATCCTGCGCAACTGGAACCGCAGCACGGACATCCACAATCGCGGTGCGGCGCTCGGGGTATTGATGGGATTGAAGGTCCACCCGGACGAAGACGGCGCGCCCCGCAAGATGGCCCCGCTCGCGGCCCTGAAAGAATCCATCGCTTTCCTCAAGCAGCATTTCGGCCGTCTCGATCCCGAATGGGGCCAGCTCAACCGCATGCGGCGCGGCAAATACGATCTGCCCATCGACGGCGGACCCGACATCTATCGCGCCGTCTACGGCGAAGAGCAGAAAGACGGCACCTTCACGGCGCGCGGCGGCGATACGCTCATCATGTTCGTGACATGGGACCGCGACGGCGTTCTGTCATCGCGCAGCATCCACCAGTTCGGCTCGGCGACGCTCGACAAGACCTCGCGCCACTATGACGACCAGGTGCCGTTGTTCGTCGCGATGAAGACCAAACCCGTCTATTTCACCGAAGAGCAACTGGAAGGCCATATCGAGGCCGACTACGCGCCGGGCGAACGCGAACGCGCCGAACAACGCTGATTTTTCCACTGCGACGCCTGTATTCAGCATGAAACGGCAAGGAAACGGCGCCTTCGGGCCTCGTTTCTCATTTTCGCCACAAATGCGAATGGCGGCATTTTAATTGAACGATGTCGCAGCATACGTGTTAGAGTCTCACCATGAGTAGATCGCGTTGGAAAGTGCCGCTTTGCTGTCGGACGTGTTTTGAGACCGGCGAAGCGATTTTGTCCCATGAACATGAAGGGCCCACAGACATTCGCGTCGAATTCCTGGCTCCCGGTTTTCGAGTGATCGAGAGCGACCGGACGCCGGACAACATCGATGTCATCTGCGAACACTGCAAGACATCCGCGCGCGAAGATTTCCGCGTGCGGAAAAGCATTGGCGAGATTTTCTCCCGCGAAGCCCGCAAGCTGCTGCCGAAGAAGCTGTTCCAGCAGGGAAGGCCGCGCCCGCAACGCGGCGCGGCCATCGTCCCGCGATAATCAGTGTCCGGTTGAATCTCCGCCGCGGCTGGCTTCGAACAGGAACCAGTTGCGCTTCTCCGCGGCGTCGATGAAGTTTTCGAGCAGGCTCGCCGTCGCCACGTCGTCGTGCTTGTCGCAAAGTTCGTGAATCTTGCGCATGGAAGCGATGGTCGCCTTGTTGTCGTTCATCAGCTCGCGCAGCATCTCCAGCGGCGGCACGAAGTCGTCGTTGTTGTCCTTCAGCGTCTGATTGCGGGAAATGTCGCCAATGGAGCGCAGCGTCGTGCCGCCCAGCTTGCGCACGCGCTCGGCGATCACGTCGGTGGTCTCGTAGATCTCCGCCGCCTGCTCGTCCAGCAACAGGTGATAGGAGCGGAAGTGGGGTCCGCTCACATGCCAATGGAAATTCTTGGTCTTGAGGTAAAGCGCGAACGTATCGGCCAGAAGCCCGTTCAGCGCCTTGCTCAGTTCCTTGACCGCCTGCGCGGGAATGTCGGTGGGCGTGTCGAGGGCGGCGGCCATCGCGCGGCCTTCGCGGGGTTTCAGTTTCGTCACTTTTGCCATGGATTGCCTCTTCGGAAGAATTTCCAGCTTGGAAATGTTCCAAAGCCGCAAAAGTTCCGTATCAGCGCCCCTTGAACGCAGGCTCCCGCTTGGCGAAGAACGCCGAAACGCCCTCGCGCACGTCCTGGCTGGGGTTGGCGATCATCACGGAGAGCGCCGCATCGTCGAGCGAATTCTCCAGCGAGGAATCCAGCCCCTTGCGCATCATGTTCTTGGCCAGCCGCACCGCCAGCGGCGCCTGTGCCGCGATCGCCTGCGCAAAGGAAAGCGCGCGCCCCTCCAATTCGGCGGCCGGCACCACTTCGGTCACCAGTCCCAGCTTCAACGCCTCGCCCGCGGAATAGACTTCGTGAAGCAGCGTCATCTTCAGCGCGCGGTCCAGTCCCATGACGCGCGGAAAGAACCAGGCCCCGCCTTCGTCCGGCAGCAGCCCGAACCGCCCCGACGTGTCGCCCAGTTTCGCCGTATCGGCGGCGATGCGGAAATCGCAGGCCAGCGCCAAAGTCAGCCCGCCCGCCACCGCCGCCCCGTTGATCGCCGCGATCACGGGCTTGTCCATGCGATGCAACATCACGATCACCCGATGCATCCCTTCGCGCATCTCCTGACCATGCCCCATCTGCTTGTCGCGATAATGCGGACTGTCGGCATCGCCGCCCGCCACGTCGCCGCCTGCGCAGAACCCGCGCCCTTCGCCCGTGAGGATGAGGCATCGCAATTCGTCGTCGCGCATATAGCGCGTGAGCGCCGTCACCACTTCGTCACACAACGGATTGG
>CAZTCU010000070.1:0-10778 GCA_964612235.1 uncultured Rhizobium sp. | reverse complement strand
GAAATTCGGCGCGAAGAATACCGAAAGCCTGATGCTGCGCACCCATTGCCAGACCAGCGGCGTTTCGCTGACCGAACAAGACCCCTACAACAATGTCGTGCGCACCACGATCGAGGCGCTGGCGGCGGTGTTGGGTGGAACGCAGTCGCTGCATACCAATTCGCTGGACGAAGCCATCGCGCTGCCGACGGAATTCTCCGCCCGCATCGCGCGCAACACGCAACTGATCCTCCAGAACGAAAGTCATGTGACCAAGGTGGTCGATCCGCTGGGTGGTTCCTATTACGTCGAGGCGTTGACGCATTCGCTGGCGCACGCCGCGCAGGAGATCATCGACGAAGTCGAGAAGATGGGCGGCATGACCAAGGCGGTCGAGGCCGGCATTCCCAAGCTGCGCATCGAGGAAGCCGCCGCCCGCCGTCAGGCCCGCGTGGACAAGGGCGAAGACGTGATCGTCGGCGTCAACAAATTCCAGCTCGAAAACGAAGCCCCCATCGACGTGCTCGATGTGGACAATGTGGCGGTGCGCGACCAGCAGATTGCGCGCCTCAACAAGATGAAAGCCGAGCGCGATCCGGCGAAGGTGAAGGCCACGCTCGACGCGCTGACCGAAGGCGCGAAAGGCACCGGCAATCTTCTGGCGCTGGCCGTTGAAGCGGCGCGTGCGCGCGCCAGCGTGGGCGAGATTTCCGATGCGATGGAAAAAGTGTTCGGCCGTCACCGCGCCGAAATCCGTTCGATCTCCGGCGTCTATGGCGGCGCTTACGAAGGCGACAATGAATTCGCCGCCATCATCGGCGAAGTCGAACAATTCGCGAAGGAAGAAGGCCGCCGTCCGCGCATGCTCGTCGCCAAGATGGGCCAGGACGGGCACGACCGCGGTGCGAAGATCATCGCGACCGCCTTCGCCGACCTTGGCTTCGACGTGGACATCGGGCCGCTGTTCCAGACACCGGAAGAAGTGGCGAAGGATGCCATCGAGGCCGACGTTCATGTCATCGGTATCTCCAGTCAGGCGGCCGGTCACAAGACGCTGGTGCCGATGCTGATCGACGCGCTGAAGAAGCAGAAGGCTGATGACATTCTTGTCGTTTGCGGCGGTGTAATCCCCGCGCAAGATTACGCTTTCCTCGAAAAAGCGGGCGTGGCCGCGATTTTCGGACCGGGCACGAACATCCCGGAGGCTGCTCGCAAAGTGTTGAAGCTG
This sequence comes from uncultured Rhizobium sp., assembly GCA_964612235.1. GTDB lineage: Bacteria > Pseudomonadota > Alphaproteobacteria > Micropepsales > Micropepsaceae > Rhizomicrobium. The sequence goes on along the minus strand of CAZTCU010000070.1, from coordinate 9,571 downwards.
ATCCGGGCGCGAAAGACAAAAGCCGCCGCGTGATCGCAGCCGCATCTTGCTCTAGGATGTTCCTTGGGAAGGGCACATCCATGGAGAAAAGTATGCGCACATTCGCGCTTTACGCATTAACGACGGCCATCGTGTTCGGTGCGTCCGCCGCATCCGCACAACCGGCGTCGGCACCGCCTTCGAATTCGTGCTTCTTCATAAACCAGTTCCAGACCTGGAAAGCGCCGGATGACAAGACGATGTTCATCCGTGTGGGCTCCAACAGGTATTTCCGCTTGGATATGGCGGGATCGTGCTCCGCATTGAAGGGCATCAATCCGCATCTCATCACCAGATTCAGCGGCACGAACAGCATCTGTTCAAAGCTCGACTGGAATCTGAAAGTGGCGCGTGCGCCGGGAAGCCCTCCGGAGGCCTGCATCGTGAGTGCGATGACGGAACTGACGCCGGAAGAAGTGAAGGCCATTCCGAAGAAGTTCAAGCCGTAGAGCAATGCACTTACCTCCCCCTTGCGGGGAGGTAAGTTACGTCCCGATATTCTTCTTCAGGAACGCTTCCAGTTCCTTCAGCATCCTGATCCGCGTGTCGGCGAAGTTCAGATAATGATCTTCGCCGGCGACGCGGATGAAGGTCACATCCTTGCCTGCGTCTTTCAGCGCCTGATATTCGATCTGGCTCTGATTGAGGCGGACGGTCGTGTCGCCTTCGCCATGCATCAGCATGATCGGGCACTTCACATTGTCTGCGTGCAGGGCAGGAGAAGCCGCTTTCAACTTGTCGGCGTCTTCCCAATCGCTGCCGATGCGGGATTTCCAGAACGACGTGCCTTGCGAATCCTTGCCGGTATCGCTGCGCGTCGTGAACATGAATTCGTTGAGATCGGAAACGCCCGCGAAACTGAACGCGCAGGCGTAAAGCTCCGGTGAGAAGGTGGCGCCCGCAAGCGCCGCATAGCCGCCATAGCTCGCGCCGACGATGCAGATGCGCTTGGGATCGGCGATACCGTCCGCGACAAGTTTCTTCACGCCGTCGGAAATGTCGTCCTGCATTGCACGGCCCCATTGATGCAGGCCTGCTTCGGTGAATTTGCGCCCGTACCCTTTCGAGCCGCGATAGTTGGGCTGCAACACCGCATAACCGCGATTGGCGAGGAACTGCGCCCACCAGTCGAAACCCACAACATCGCGCGCATCCGGTCCGCCATGCGGCATGATGATGGTGGGAAGGTTTCTCGCATCCTTGTTTGGCGGCAGCGTGAGGTAGGCCGGGATTTCGAGGCCATCTCGCGCCTTGTAAGGATAAGGTTTCATCTCGCCGAGATCCGCTTCGGTCAATTGCGGATAAGCCGAGAGAATTTTCGTTGCATTATGCGTCGTGCGGTCGAGGAAGTAATAGGTCGGCGGCAGGCGCGGCCCCTGCACCGCGACAATCACCCGATCCTTCGCTTTGTCCATCGATGTGGCGTGGACGGAAAGCCCGGGAAAGGATTTCTCCAGTCCCGCCTGCAGCGCCTGGTTCTCTTCGCTGAAATATTTATATTCGTATTGATCCGCCGCATACATCGCGCCGATCACACGGCCCGTCCATTCGTCCTTGATGGGCTGCATCACGTCATATTTCGGATCGGCGAACAGCAGGCCGCTTTCGTCGCCGGTGGCGAGATCATGGCGCACGAGCGCGGTGGTATCGCGGTTTTCGTGCCGTAGAAGCGCGATGGCTTTGCCGTCTTCGGTGAGGCCGACTGCGCCCGCGCCATTGTCCGCCTCGGCGTCGTATTCGCCGGAAGGTTTCCAGTCGCCGTGATCGTAGACGTAGAGGTGATGGCGCAACGGACGCAAGGTCAACTCCAGCCGCGCCACCAGATTGCCGTGCCCGTCCGTGATCCAGTCCGCGACTTTGTAATTGCCGGTCGCGTAGATGTGCCCTTCGCCGGTCGCAAGATTGACCTTCAGCAGGTCCATCCGGAAGTTTTCGTACGGATCGTAATATTCGTAGTAGCTCTTGAAGACGATGTTCTTCAGGAACAACGGCATCAGGATGGAATCCGGGTCGTCCAGATTCTTGTCGACGATGTAAACGTCATCGGCGTTGTTGCGCAGGCTGGGGAAATTCTTCAGTAGCACTACCAGATCGGAGCCGTCCGCTTTCACCGCGATGGAACGTTCCCAGGTGCGGATGCGGTTGTCGCCATAGACGCGCTCGTTGGTCTTGAGCCGGATGATGAGCCGGTCCTTTTTGCCCCAGTCGATGGAATCGACCGTCCCTTCGCCCGACGGCACGACAACGGGCAGCGTCCCCGGCGGCGCGCCCACTTTGTAGATCACGGCGGCGGGCTTGCCGTTGAGCGCCTGCACGGCCGCAAAATGCTGGCCGTCGGGAGCGATCTTGGCCTGGGTCATATTCGGCAGCATGCCGAACGCTTCGACCGGCGGATTGGCGGCGGCCGGAGTTGCGATCAGAATCGCAACGGCAATAGCAATGTTGCGCAAGAAACGTGTTCCGACTGTATCCTCAGCCCCTAACGCGCAGTTTAGATTGCGCAGGCCCCGGCCGTCTAGTTGCCGATGTTCTTCTTCAGGAAGGCTTCGAGTTCCGTCAGCATGCGAATGCGCGACGCCGTGAACATCAAGCGGTGGTCGTTACCGTCGAGGCGGACGAATTTCACATCTTTGTGAGCATCGCCCAGCGCCTCTGCCATGCGCTCGCTTTGATTGACACGGATTGTCGTGTCGTCCTGATCGTGGATCAGCAATACCGGTGCCTTCACGCGATCGGCATGCAGGGCGGGCGACGTTTCCTTCAACCGCGAATTGTCATCGAAATCGTTGCCGACGCGCGAGAACCAGAACGACAGAGTGCGGGAGTCCTTGCCATAATCGCTGCGTTTGGAGAACACGAATTCGTTGAGATCGGAAATCCCGTTGACGCTCGCAGCACAAGCATACAGATCGGGCGTGAATGCCGCCCCGGCGAGCGCGGCATACCCCCCATAATCCGCGCCGACAATGCAGATGCGCTTGGGATCGGCAATACCGTCCGCGATCAGCTGTTTCACGCCATCTGTGATGTCGTCCTGCATCTTCAAGCCCCATTGATGCAGTCCAGCTTCCGTGAACTTGCGGCCATAGCCGTAAGAGCCGCGATAGTTGGGTTGCAGCACGGCGTATCCCCGGTTGGCAAGGAATTGCACCCACCAATCGAAGCCGATGGCATCCCGATTGTCGGGGCCGGTATGCGGAAGAATCACAACGGGAAGGTCTTTCCCGGCCTTGCCGGGCGGCAAGGTGAGGTATGCGGGAATCTTGAGGCCGTCGCGCGCGGTATAGGGATACGGCTTCATTTCGCCCAGATCGTTCTCTGACAGGCCCGGATAGCCCGAAAGGATTTCGCTGGCGGCGTGCGTCGTGCGGTCGAGAAAATAATAGGACAAAGGATGGCGCGGGCCGTCGACGGCGACGATCACCTTGTCCATGGCGCGATCCATCGAAACGATGTGTGTGTTGAGGCCCGGAAACGCCTGCTGCAAACCGGCCTGAAGGCCCGCGCGCGCATCGTCGAAATAGACGTATTGGAGGTGATCGTCGGCATAAACGGCGCCGATCACATGGCCCGTCCATTCATCGTGGATGGACGCAAGCACGTCGTAGTCGGGGTTCGACCATAGCAACTGGCTTTCGTCGCCGGTCTTGAGATCGTGGCGCATCAGCGCGGTCGGTCCTTCGCCGTTGTGCCGCCACACCACCATGGCCTTGCCGTCGTCGGTGAGCCCCAGATCGTTCACGCCATTGTCGCCGGTGGCATCGAACTCGCGCGGCTCAAGCCATTTGCCGTTGTCGTAGGCGTAAAGCTCCTGCTTGAGCGTGTCGCGCTTGTCCGTATAGGGCGTGAGATCGACACGGGCCGCGAGATGACCGTGCCCATCCATGATCCAGTCCCATGTCTGATAATTCCCGGTCTGGAACGTATGGCCTTCGCCGGTGTCGAGATTCACTTTGTAGAGATCGAGCCGCCAGTCCTCGTTGGGATCCTTGAACTCGTAGTGCATGCGGAACGAGATGTTGCGCACGAAGATCGGAATGTAGACGTTCTGTGGATCGTCGACGTCCTTGGATACGATGTACGATGTGTAAGTGTTGAACTGGAACGTCGGATTGTTCTTGAGCAGCAGCACCGCGCCAGAACCATCCGCCTTCACCGAGAGCGTGCGCACCCAGGCGCGTGTGCGGTTGTCGTCGACGCGCTTGAAGGTCATCTTCAAACGGACGACCAGACGGTCCGAATTTGCCCAGTCGAAATCATCGACCACGGCATCAGTGGACGGCACGACCACGGGTTTGGCGCCCTTCGGCGCGTTCACTTCGTAAATCAGCACGGCAGGTTTGCCGTCGAGCGATTGAAGCGCTGCGAAATGCTTGCCGTCCGGCGCAAGTTTGGGCTCCGACATCTGGGGAAGGTTGCCGAATGCTTCGACCGGAGGGTTAGCCAGTGCCGGTTGCATGGCGAGGCCGGCGGCAACAGCAATGGCCGCCGAAAAGTGTTTCGTGCGCAACGAATCCCCCCAGACAGTGCAACCTGCAGTTTATCCCGGACGGGGGCGGACGCTAGCGCGAAAGTTGTCGCTACCCGCCCATCTTCTTGCTGACACCGTCGATCTTGAGGTCGGAGGTGACCGCAGCGATGATCCCGTACGGAGTGGTGGCCCAGACGCGCAGGGGCACGACAAACTCATGTCCGTTGGTGCTTTGATAGGTCGTCACCCAGGCGTGCAAGACGGGAAAGCTTGCATTGGTGTCGAGCACTTTCTGGCTGAAGCCTGCGATCTGATTGTAGTGCGCCTCGCATTGGACGGCGGGACCTTTGTAAAGCCCGTTGTCCATGTCGACCTTGGTGTCCTTCTCTTTCGTCACTTCGATGTTGTAGCGGCGGCGGCCGTCGAACACGGGCGCGAGCACGCTGCACGGGTTCTTGGCGTCTGCACCCATGCCGGAAGCAACATAGAGAATGGCGCTCACCGGGTCGTAAGTGCCTTTCTGCTGTTCGGGCGTGATCGGATGCTTGGCGAGCGAATAGGCCGGATCGGCGAAGATGCGGATCGTGCCGTCGGGTTGATACGTCAGGGAAACCTGTTGCTTGCTGTCCTTCTTGGTGGTGAAGGAATCGTAGAGCGAGGGTTGCAGCTTGTTGCCCAGGATTTCGCCGCTCGATGTCGCCTGGATGCGCGCTTGCCAGAAGGTGTTGACGATGCCCGAGGTCTCCAGATTGGAAACCGCGTGATACTGGTTACCGCGAATGGTGGCGTTGAGATCGACTTTGCCGAGGCCAATGCCGCCCGCGTAGAGATTCATCGCAATGGCAAGCCGGGAAGCCGGTGTCGTGTCCTCATCCTGGCCCTCGCCACCAGCCGCCAAGGCGAAGGTCGGCAAACCGATCAGGAACGCGGTCAAGGCAATGCGGGCAACGGCCATCGCAGGAACTCCGGCAGGTGTTGGGGCAAGGTGAAATTGCTTTGCCATGATGGCCCGATTATGACGCATGGGGGACCATGACGAAACAGCCGGACATAGCCGAACTTGCCGATGCCGTCGCTTCGGGCGACAGGCGCGCGCTGGCGCGTGCGATCACGCTGGTGGAATCCACCAAATCCGCCGATCAGGCAAAAGCTGAACAACTTCTGACCGCCTTGTTGCCGCGCGCCGGGGCTAGCATGCGGCTGGGCATTTCCGGCGCGCCGGGGGCGGGCAAATCGACGTTTATCGAGGCGTTCGGAAAATATCTGACCGCGCACGGCCACAAGGTGGCGGTGCTCGCCATCGATCCGTCGTCGCGGCGGTCGGGCGGTTCGATCCTCGGCGACAAGACGCGCATGGAGCAGCTTTCGCGCGATCCCAACGCCTTTATCCGGCCGTCGCCCGCGGGCGCAACGCTGGGCGGTGTGGCGCGGCGCACGCGCGAGACGATGCTGCTTGCGGAAGCGGCCGGGTTCGATGTGGTGATCGTCGAAACGGTCGGTGTCGGACAATCGGAAACAGCCGTCGCCGACATGACCGATCTGTTCGTGCTGCTGCAAAGCCCCGGCGGCGGAGACGATCTGCAAGGCATCAAGCGCGGCGTGATGGAACTCGCGGATATCCTGCTCGTGACAAAGGCCGACGGCGATCTGATTCCGGCGGCGAATCGTGCTGCCGCCGATTACCGGATGGCCCTTCACCTGATGCGGCCCAAGCACGAGGGAATGCCCGTAAAAGTACACACCGTGTCATCATTAGAAGGCAAAGGAATCGCGGAATCGTGGGAAGCCATGAGGCTTTTTCATAACAGCCTTGCGAAAGACGGTCGCATCCAACGCCTTCGCGCAGACCAAGCGAAGCGTTGGTTCTGGAGCGAGATGCAGACCATTCTGAACGAAGAACTGCTCGCGCATCATGCACTTAGGGAAGACGTTAAGAAGTTGGAGAGTTCCGTTGTCGGCGGAAAATCGCTTCCCTACGCGGCAGCGCGAACACTATTCCGCCGCATTTTGGCAGTTGACGCAGCAAACACTACGGCCTAACTGCCCGCCCGTCACTGACGGTGCGTGACTCCGCGCCGGCGACTTTTGTCGCAGTGGACGCGATCTTCACTTCAAGATTGGTACGACAATGACTACTCGCTGCGACCGGACTTCGCGTCCGGGCGATCATTTGCCCGCGTTGCGCATCGACCCCGAGGTCGTGCTGACGCAGCCTATGACGATCAAGGCCTACAACTATTGGCGCGCCTGCCGTGGCACGCGCATCATGCCGACACGCGCGGACATCACGCCCAAAGGCATGAAGGACTTCATGTCGAATGTCGGATTGATTGAAGCGCGGCCGACCGCGCTTGGCGTCGATTATGTGGTGAGGATTGCGGGCACGAGGTGCGAAGACGTCTTCGGCCCGATCACCGGCAAATCCTTTTCGGATTTTCTCCCGCCCGAAATCGAGGTGCGCTGGCGCCGGGTCTGCGAGGAAGCCCGCCGCACGCGGGGGCCGCTGGGTGTTACCGGGCGGATAGCCTTCCCGGGCAAGGACTGGCTCCAATCGGAGACTTTCGTGGGGCCTTTGGGCGAGGAGGGGCAGGAAATAACCATGCTTCTTCTTGGGTTTGTGGCATGGCCAGCCCTGTCGGTCGCAACCGGAACCGGCCCGGCTTGACCGAGCGCGGCCCTGCCCTTATGAGGGCGCCTCTTTTTGACGAGCTAAGCCCATGTCCCGCCGCTGCGAATTGACCGGAAAAGGCCTCCTGGTTGGCAACAATGTCAGCCATGCCAACAACAAGACCAAGCGGGTCTACCGCCCGAATCTGCAGACCATTTCGCTGGCGAGCGACGCGCTGGGCGCGAGCTACAAACTGCGCATTTCCATGAATGCGCTGCGTACCATCGACCGCAACGGCGGCCTCGACGTCTTCCTGATGAAGGCCGACGATAAGAAGCTCAGCGTGAAGGCCCTGCGCCTGAAGCGCCAGGTCGCCAAAAAGCTGGCCGAGAAGGCCGCGGCTTAAGCGGCTTTCCTCGAAAGTTTGCGCATCGGGCCGGCACGGTGACCTTTGCCGTGGCTGGCGATTGCCTTTTCTTCCGCGAACAATGAGATGAGTTGTTCGGTCATCGCGCCGCCGAGTTGTTCGGCGTCGACGATGGTCACGGCACGGCGATAATAGCGCGTCACATCGTGGCCGATGCCGATGGCAGTAAGTTCGACGTCGGATTTGCCTTCAATGTCATCGATCACATGACGCAGATGGCGTTCGAGATAATTGCCCGCGTTCACCGACAGTGTTGAGTCGTCCACCGGCGCGCCGTCGGAGATCACCATCAGGATTTTGCGTTGCTCTGGGCGGCCCGCGATACGGTTGTGCGCCCACATCAGCGCTTCGCCGTCGATGTTTTCCTTCAGCAAGCCCTCGCGCATCATCAGACCAAGGTTCTTGCGCGCGCGCCGCCATGGTTCGTCGGCGGCTTTGTAAACGATGTGGCGCAGGTCGTTCAGGCGGCCGGGGTGGGGCGGCTTGCCGTCGGCGATCCATTTCTCACGGGATTGTCCGCCCTTCCAGGCGCGCGTGGTGAAGCCCAGGATTTCGGTTTTCACCGCACAGCGTTCGAGCGTGCGCGCAAGAATGTCGGCGCACATTGCCGCCACCATGATCGGGCGACCGCGCATCGAACCGGAATTGTCGAGCAGAAGCGTGACCACCGTATCGCGGAACGTCATGTCCTTCTCTCGCTTGAACGAGAGCGGATACATCGGGTCGATGATGATACGGGGCAGGCGCGACGTATCGAGCAACCCCTCTTCGATATCGAATTCCCAGGAACGGTTCTGCTGCGCCATCAGCAAACGCTGAAGCTTGTTGGCAAGCCGCGAAACAACGCCCTGCATCGCCTGAAGCTGCTGGTCGAGGAACGCGCGCAGCCGCGTCAATTCCTCGGCATCGCACAGATCGGGCGCTTCGATGATTTCGTCGAACTGCGTGGTGTGGATGCGGTAACCCCACTCGTCCTGATCGGCGAACGGCAGTTCGGGCCGCCAGGGCCTGGTGCCTTCCTCCGGCTCCTGCGCATCGGACATGTCTTCCGACTGTTCGGTGCGCATTTCGGTGGTGGTTTCGTCGCCTTCTTCGCCTTCCGCATCGGAAAGCTCGGCTTCGGCCTGTTCGCTCGTCTGTTCGGACTCGCCGCCCTCCTGGCTTTCGGGTTCGCCTTCGCCGGAGTCGTCGGAATTGTCTTCGGCGTCGGAAGCGTTCTCTTCGCTGAAATTGAGATCCTTCAGGATCGTGCGGGTGAGCTTGGCGAACGCTTTCTGATCGCGCAGCACATCGCCCAGCTTGGCGAAATCCTTGGCGGCTTTTTCCTCGATGAACGGACGCCACAGATCGACAGCGGTTTTTGCGTTCTCGGGCGGCGGTTCGCCGGTCAGCTTTTCGCGCACCAGCAATCCCACCACGTCTGCAATCGGCGCCTCGGCGCGTGTGCGGACTTTTGCGAGGCCGCGCTGCGTCACGCGCGCTTCGACACCGGCGGAAAGGTTTTGCGCCACGCCTTTCATGGCGAGCGCGCCTATGGCCTCGACGCGCGCCTGTTCGGCGGCCTCGAAGATCGCGGCGGCATCGGGCGATTGCGGGCGAAACTGATCGTGAATCTTGTCTTCGTGATAAGCGCGGCGAAGCGCATAGGCATCGCCCGCGCCGCGCACCACAGCCACTTCATGCGGCGGCAGATTGCGCGATGGCAGGGGCAGGCGCGCTTTGCCGCCCTTGAGCGAAGGCGGTTCGGCGCTGAAATTGACTTCGAGTTCCGGCTCGCCTGCCAGCGCACGAACGGCCGTGCCGACCGCGCGTTTGAATGGTTCGGCCGGAGATTCGTTCTTCACGCCACCAGAACTTTCGCAGCACTTTCCGGCAAGTCTTCGCCGAAGCAGCGCTGATAGAACTCGGCAACGCTGGCGCGCTCCAGTTCATCGCACTTGTTGAGGAAGGTCAGGCGGAACGCGAAGCCGATGTCGTTGAAGATATCGGCGTTTTCGGCCCAGGTGATGACCGTGCGCGGGCTCAT
>CAZTCU010000069.1:0-10805 GCA_964612235.1 uncultured Rhizobium sp. | reverse complement strand
GTGCCGTTCCTGCGCAATCATTTCTTCGAGCAGGAATTTTTCGACGTCTCCCAGGTCGAAGTGCTGCGCGGCCCGCAAGGCACACTCTATGGCCGCAACGCAACGTCCGGCGTCGTCAACGTGATTTCGGCTTTGCCGACCGATCATTGGGAAGCCCAGGCCTCCGTCGATGTCGGCAATTTCAACAACCGCCGCCTCGAAGGCATGATCAACGTCCCTGTGATGGACGACAAGATCGACTTGCGCGTGGCCGGCGAGTGGACCAAACGCGACGGCTATTCCTTCAACGAGGAAACTGGCCAGCAGATCGACGGGCGCAATCTGTGGTCCTCGCGTGTGTCGTTGCTCGTGCGTCCCATTGCCAATCTCACGGCGACCGCCGTCTGGGAACATTTCGACGAAGACGATGCTCGTCTGCGCAGCGGCAAGCAGCTCTGCGCACGCGACGAGCCACCGGCAACAGTCGATGGACCGGCCGGCCCACAAGTCCCTGACTACAATGCCAACTATCCGGGCAATTTCGGCGGCGTATGGCTCCAGCAGGGCTGCCATGCCGCATCGCTCTATTCGCCGGAATCTTTCGGCACGCCAAATGCAGCATCGATCCCATTTGTCGCCGCCCTCCAACTCCTAGGCCCGCCCTATATGGTCCCCGGCACAAATCCCTACGAGGGCGTGTCGCAGTCAACCGATCTACGCGTGATCAGCTCGCTGATCGATCCGATATATCGTGCAAAAAACGACACTTACGAACTCAACGTCGATTACCAGATCACGCCGACGCTGAAGGTCACCTCACAAACCGGCTACAACACCGACAGTCTCTATTCGACGGAAGACTTCAACCGCTACAACACCAAGCCCGGCATCTTCCGCGATCCCGGCGGGCTGACCTTGGTCGGAAAAGATCAGCAATTTTGTGATCCGCAGCTCGGTTGTTCTGCCAGCCTCGTTGCGCAGGACGTTTCCGATGAAACCGCGCACCAGTTCTATCAGGAAGTGCGCCTGACCTCTTCGTTCAACGGCAATCTCAATTTCGTCGCGGGCGGGAACTATCTCAGCTACCGCACGCTCGAAAACTATATGATCTTGTCGAACGCAATCACCTTGGCCACTGAAACTTTCAATGGCTATTCGGGCGGGATTTTCGGTCTGCCCGATCCCGATCACGTCCCATTCGATCCCGCGATTGCCAATTCCTGCCCGTTGCAGCCCACGGTCACCGATCACACGCTGTTGGGACAAACCACGTTTCTCGGCTTGGGCTGCGCTTATGTCGATCCCAATCCATTGGACAGCATCGACGGCCAGGGCCACAACTATTTCCGCAGTCAGAATCCCTACAAGCTGACGTCCTGGGCTGGCTTTGCCGAAGTTTATTACAATATCACGGAGGACGTGAAACTCACCGGCGGCATCCGCTACACCGACGACGAGAAACATTTCGATGTCATCCCAAGTTGGACTCTCGTCGCGTACAAGGGCTATCCCGTAACCGGCATCATCGACCAGGAATGGCGTGAAGTCACCGGCCGCGCCAACGTCACCTGGACGCCGAAACTCGATTTCACCGACCAGACGATGGTCTATGCGTCGTATGCCCGTGGCTATAAAGGCGGCGGCGCCAATCCGCCCGGCGTCATCCCGATCAGCAAAGGGTTCGGGACCGACGATTACATAACCTCGCCAAGCAACCAGACGCACACTTCAACCTTCGAGCCCGAATTCAACAACGCTTTCGAACTCGGCACGAAGAACATGTTGTGGGATGGCGATCTCGTCCTCAACGGCGACGTTTTCCTCTACAAATATCAGAACTACCAGATTTCGCAGATCATCGACCGCACCGCGGTGAACATGAATGTGAACGCAACGGTGAAGGGCGCGGAACTTGAAACCACATGGTCTCCGCTACCCGGTCTGAAGTTCGGTCTGACCACCGGCTATGAAGACGCCGTCATAGACGACGGCCAATCGGCCATCGACATCATGGATCGCACCGCCGGTCACTCCGACTGGATGGTCATCAAGCCGTTCGTCACCCAAACCTCGAACTGCATCCTGCCCACCGCTACGATTAACGAAATGCTGGCCGGCAATGGCGACACGCTGCCTTTCGGTTGCATCGACGCCTATACCTTCAACGAAGACCCTGTGACGGGCCAGACCTACACCGCGAATCCGACAACAAGCATCAATGGGCACGCGCTTACCGGATATGCCGGTTTCGATCCCGCCGCCGCGCCAAACCATGGCGAAGGTTTCGCCAAGGACATCTCCGGCAACCAGTTGCCCAGCGCACCGCACTTCACCCTGTCGCTTTCGGGTGATTTCTCGATGCCGGTTTCCGCCGACTGGGCAGGGACGCTGCATGGTGATTTCTACTGGCAGTCGGACTCGTTTGCCCGCGTCTTCAACGACCGGCCTTATGACGAGATCCGGGGTTACACCAACATCAACCTGGCTCTCATCTTCACCAATCAGGATGGCTGGCAGGCGATGGCCTACGTCAAGAACGTGCTCGACACCACGGCCATCACCGGTGCCTTCCTGAATTCCGACGACACGGCCCTGGCAACCAATATCTTCACCACCGACCCGCGCCTGTTCGGCATAAGGCTCACCAAGAACTGGTAATCCGTTCCCCTGGGATTGCCGAAAGGGCGGCGGAGCCATCCGCCGCCCTTTCTGTTTGTTGCGCCAAATGCCGCAAACCCCAGGCAACCCGCGCTAGTTTAAGCCCCCTCGCGCGCCGAAAACCCGCTCGCGTGTTTGTGCATGCGGCTTCACGAGTTTTTGACACCATATACCTGTGAAACTGCGCTCTATGCCGTCAGGCAAGGATCGCGTTCCGGGGAGCACATGCGCGCACTGACCGAAGCCGGCATTCGTTCGCCAGCCGCCGTGGCGGTGGGGGTGGCGGTCACCATCCTGTTCGGCGTCTTCGCGCTCACCTCGCTGCCGATCCAGTTGTTTCCCCAAATCGACCGTCCCCAGATCGGCATCGAGACCGACTGGCGGTCCGAAACCCCGCGCGAGGTCGAATCCCAACTCCTAGAACCGGAAGAGGAAGTGCTGCAGGGCATCCCCGGCCTGCAGCAGATGGACTCTTATGCCAATTCCGGCACGGGCTATATCAATCTCACCTTCGCACTCGGCACCGACATGAAGTCGACGCTGGTCGATGTGATCGGCCGGCTGAACCGCGTGCCCCAGCTTCCGCAGGATGCGCAGAAGCCCTTCGTCCAACTGGCGAGCCAGCAGGATGCCAATGCGACCCTTCTCTGGGTCTTCATGCAGAAGCTGCCCGGCAACAGCCGCGATGTGGATTCCTACGAACGCTTCCTGAAGGACACGGTGGTTCCGCGTCTCGAATCCATTCCGGGTGTGGGCTCCGCAAATGTGAATGGCGCAAGTGCGGCCGAAGAACTTCAGATCGTCTTCGATCCCATGCGCGTCGCGCAGTTGGGCATCCAGATCCCCAAGATGGCCGCCAAGATCGGCGCCGCCGACGATGCCTCCGGCGGCACCATCGATGTGGGGCGTCATCGCTATCAATTGTCGTTCCGCGGCCGTTACTCGGTCGAGGACATGAAGAACCTCATTCTCGAATGGCGCGACGGCTCGCCCATAAGGCTGGGCGACATAGCCGACGTGAAGATCGGCCGCGGCAAACGCCAGAGCTTCGGCTATCAGAACGGCAACCCCGCGCTCGGCATCCAGATTTTGCGCGCGCAAGACGCCAATGTGCTCGCCACCGTCAACGCGGTGAAAGCCGAACTGAAAAAGATCAACGACACGGTGGCCAAAGAGCAGGGCGTCACCCTGCAATATTCCTTCGATCCGTCGCATTTCATCAATCAGGCGGTGGGCATGGTCACCTCCGACCTCATCTTCGGCATTCTGCTGGCGGTCGGCGTGCTCTGGTTCTTCATGCGCGAATGGCGCGCCACGGTGATCATCGCGTGCTCCATCCCCATCTGCCTGTTCGCCGTCGTGGTGCTGCTCCAGATGTTCGGGCGCACGCTCAACGTGGTGTCGCTGGCGGGCCTCGCCTTTGCTACCGGCATGGTGCTCGATGCGGCCATCGTTGCCTTCGAGAACATCCTGCGCCTGCGCGAACGCGGCACGCCCGCCGCCGAAGCGGCTCTCAAAGGCACCGATCAGGTCTGGGGCGCGCTGCTGGCGTCGACCGCCACGAATGTCGCCATCTTTGTGCCGGTGATCTTCCTGAAAGATGTCGAAGGCCAGCTGTTCGCCGATCTCTCGCTCACTATCGCGGCCTCGGTGCTGGTGTCGCTGATCGTCGCCATCACCGTGATCCCGGTGCTTTCGATCCTGTTCCTCAAGACGCGCCCCAAGATCGCCGAACTCACCAATGTCTGGCGGCGCATGACCGACTACATCATGGCCATCACCGACACGCCCCGCAAACGCGCTCTGTGGATCGGCGGATTGATCGGCCTTTCGGTGATCGGCACCTGGGCGCTGCTGCCGAGCGTTCATTACCTGCCGCAGGTCAAACGCGCCGCCGTCGACAGCTTCATGCAATATCCGGCGGGCAACACGGTCGACTTCGCCGACAACGAAATCGCCAAACCGATCATCAAGCGCCTCACGCCCTATATGAAGGGCGAGAAACAGCCGCAGCTTCTCAACTGGTACGTCAAGCTCGACGGCCCCGGCTATATGGATATGGCCGTGCGCGTGAAGGACGATAAAGACCTCAAGAAGATGGAAGACATCGTCCGCAACGAAATCCTCAAGGATCTGCCGGACACGCAAACCTTCACGGCCATCGGAAACCTGTTCGGCGGTTTCGACGAAGGCGGCGGCGTCTCCATCAACATCCAGTCCAACGATGCCGCCGCGATGCGCGCCGCGGCCAAGAAGGGCTTCGAACTGCTCACGAAGAAATTCCCCACGGCAATCGTCAATCCGCAGCCTTCGCTCGATTTCGACCAGCCGCAGCTGAAGATCACGCCCGACGACCGCGCCATCACCGAAGCCGGATGGTCGCGCCCCGACGTCGCCAACATCACGCAGGCCCTGGGCGAAGGCCTCTATGTCGGCCAGCGTTACGACGGCGAGAAGCAGCTTTATCTGATCCTGAAATCCATCCCGCTTTCCTCGCCCGAAGCGCTGGATGGCGCACCGCTCGCCACACCGAGCGGCGGCACCATGACTTACGGCCAGCTGACCGATGTGCGCCAAACGCTGGCCGCCAGCGGCATCTATCGCCTTGATCGCCGCCGCACCATCGCGCTCAACTTCCAGCCGCCGGAAGGCATGGCGCTGCAGGATGCGATGAACAAGGTTCGCACCGAGGTCGAACCCGAAATCCGCAAGCTCCTGCCATCCGACGGCACCATCACCTATGGCGCCGCCGCCAACCATCTCGATAACGCGCTGTGGACCATGGGCAAGAACTTCGCGCTTGCCGTGCTGATCCTGTTCCTCATCATGGCGGCGCTGTTCAAATCGGTCTGGGACGCAGCCATCGCCACCATCGCGCTGCCGCTGGGCACCGTTGGCGGAATGCTGGCATTGCAAATCCTCGGCTGGTTCGTGTTCCAGCCGCTCGATCTCCTGACGATGATCGGCTTCATCATCGTGCTGGGTCTGGTGGTGAACAACACCATCCTGCTCGTCGCGCGCACGCGCCAGGCCGAAGCCGAAGGCATGAGCCGCGTCGATGCCGTGCGTTCCAGCCTCGAAACCCGCTTGCGTCCGATCTTCTCCAGCACGCTCACGGCCATCTTCGGCATGTTGCCGCTCGTCATCGTGCCGGGCGCTGGCGCTGAAATCTATCGCGGCTTGGGTGCTGTGATCGTGGGTGGTATCCTCGTGAGCCATGTGTTCACGCTGGTGCTGATGCCCGCGATGCTCCGCCTGGGCGAAAAACCCATGGCGCTCAAGCAAGCGCCGATGACACCGGCAAGGCAGGCCGCATGAAAATGTTTCGCGTATACTTAAGTGCAACGCTGGCCTTGGCGGCGTTCGTTTCTCCCGCTTTCGCGCAAGCCGCGGGCGAGCCTGCGCCCGTATCCGTGATGACCGCGCGCATGGTGCGCATGGCGCCGCAATTGGCGTTGCCGGGAACCGTAGTGTCGCGCAACGATTCCAAACTCGCTTCCGAAGTCGAAGGCCGCGTCGCCTGGGTCGCCGATGTGGGCGACGTGGTGAAGAAGGGCGATGTCATCGCGCGCCTCGACAAATCCATGGCCTCGATGCAGGCGGCCTCCGACGCCGCCAACGTCAATCGGCTGTCCGCTTCGCTGCGCTACGACAGCGCGCAGGCCGCGCGCATGAAAAACCTGATGAACGAAAACGCCATCGCCAAAAGCACCAGCGATCAGGCCGCGTCCCAACGTGATGTCACCGCCGCGTCGCTGGCGCAAGCCCGCGCCCAACTCGACCGTTCGCGCTATCAGCTCACCCACAGTGAAATCCGCGCTCCATTCTCTGGCCGCGTCGTCTCGCGCCTGATCCAGCCCGGCGAATACGCCACTGCCGGTAAGGAAATCGTGCGCCTCGTCGACATCGGCAATATCGAAGTGAAGACGCAAACGCCCATCGACAACGCGCAATATCTCCGCGAAGGCATGGCGGTGACGGTCGAAGCCGGTCGCAAACATATCATCGGTCGCGTGCGCGCCGTCGTGCCGGTCGGCGATGAAGCCAGCCGCACCATCGAAGTCCGCATCACCCTGAAAGCAGGCGATGCGCTGGTGGGTGAAGCTGCAAAGGTGCTGATCCCGTCCGCCATCGCCCGCAACGTTCTGGCCGTGCCGCGCGACGCGCTGGTGCTGCGTGAGGACAACACCTACATCTTCAAGGTCGGCGCCAAAAACGTCGCCCAGCGCGTCGCCATCGAAACCGGCAGCGAAGACGGTTCGCTGGTCGAAGTGCGCGGCCCTGTGGCGCCGGGAGACAAGGTGATCGTGCGCGGCGCCGAACGCCTCGAAACCGGCCAGAAGGTGAAAGCGAAACTGGCGTCCTAAACTTCCGCCACGCAATCCGCTTCGATCGCGCCCAGCTTGTCGATCTCGCACCGCACCTTGTCACCGGCTTTCAAATAACCCGGCGGACTCATCGCCATGCCCACGCCGCCCGGTGTGCCGGTGAAGATCAGATCTCCCGGCTCCAATGTCATCGCCTGCGAGAGATAGGCAATCTGGTCCCAAAGGTTGAACACGAAATTCGACGTGTTGGAATTCTGCCGCCTTTCGCCGTTCACGAAACAGCGCACGCCCAGCGTGTGCGGATCGCCAACTTCATCCGCCGTCGTGATCCATGGTCCGAACGGCGCATGCGTATCGAACGATTTGCCCAGCATCCATTGCGGCGTGAAATTCTGCCAGTCTCGCACCGAAACATCGTTCCCGGTGCAATAGCCGAACACGGATTTCGGTGCATCCTCGCGCGAGATATGTCGCCCGCCGCGTCCGATCACGGCCACCAATTCCACTTCGTAATCCACCTGCGAAGAGACTTTCGGAATCTGGATCGGCGCAAACGGCGCGTTCACCGCCGTCGTGTGCTTGCAGAACCAAACCTGCTTGGTCGGCATGTCGCGCCCCATCTCGCGGATATGGTCGGCATAGTTGAGGCCGATGGCGAGAATCTTTCCCGGCCGCGGAATCGGCGCGAGAAGCTTCACGCTCGAAAGCGGCATCGCACCTTCGGATCGCTTGCGCAAATCGCCCTCAACCGAAGACCACCGCGCGATCACATCGAGCATCGTCACACCCGGCACCGGCACGATGCTTTCGCCGGTCACGATGCCCACCTGCGGTCCGTTTTTCGTCTCGAATGTCGCCAGCTTCATGTCCTGCTCTTTGGGAGATTCTGCACAAGCAGCATAAGCGGGCTTTCCGGCCCGGTCCCAGCGGCGCAATGGCGACCGTGCGCACCCCTGCATCCGCGACACGGCTTCAGGCGTTATTCAAGCGCCAGAGAAAGATTATTGCGCGCTCTCGGAACGCTTGAGTGGGGCCCAAACGGAGCGCAGATTGAACCGGATTTTCCCAGCTTTTCCGCCAAAAACGGGCGAAAGCGGGCAGGGATGAAAACGCCATGAAGAACCGCAAGCCGCTCTCGCTTCGTGTCCCGGAACCCGAAGCGCGTCCCGGCGACACCCCCGATTTCAGCGCGATGAAAATTCCTGAAGCGGGCACCGTCCGCCGCCCCGATCCGGATTCGCCCGATCACGAGATCCGCGATCTCGCCTACGCCCTGATCCGTGTGCTCGACAACGACGCACAGGCCGTCGGTCCGTGGAATCCGCGCCTCGATCCCGAAACGTTGCGCCGGGGCCTGCGTGTGATGATGCTGACGCGCGCCTATGACGACCGCATGTATCGTGCCCAGCGTCAGGGCAAGACCTCGTTCTATATGAAGTGCACGGGCGAGGAAGCCTGCTCCATCGCCGCCGCCTTCGCGCTCGATCGCGACGACATGTGTTTTCCGTCATATCGCCAGCAGGGAATCCTGATCGCGCGCGGCTATCCGCTCGTCACCATGATGTGCCAGGTCTATTCCAACGAATGCGATCCGTTGAAGGGGCGCCAGCTTCCCATCATGTATTCGTCGAAAAAGGACAGCTTCTTCACCATCTCCGGCAATCTCGGTACACAGTTCCCGCAAGCCGTCGGCTGGGCGATGGCGAGCGCCTACAAGGGCGATGATCGCATCGCAGCGTCGTGGATCGGCGACGGCACCACGGCGGAAGGCGATTTCCATCAGGCACTGAACTTCGCGTCGGTCTATCGCGCGCCGGTGATCCTCAATGTCGTCAACAACCAATGGGCGATTTCGAGTTTCCAGGGCATCGCGGGCGGCGAGGAAACAACCTTCGCCTCGCGCGCCATCGGCTATGGCCTTCCCGGTCTTCGCGTCGACGGCAACGATTTCCTCGCAGTCTATGCCGCCACCGAATGGGCGGCGACGCGCGCACGCGACAATCAGGGCGCAACCTTGATCGAACTTTATACCTATCGCGTAGAAGGCCATTCCACGAGCGACGACCCCAGCCGCTATCGCCCGTCCGACGAAGGCAAGGCATGGCCGCTCGGCGATCCCATCGAACGCTTGAAGAAACATCTCATCGCGCTCGGCGAGTGGTCGGAAGAACGTCACGAACAAACGCAAAAAGACGTGGTGGAAGAAGTCCGCGCCGCCAACAAGGAAGCCGAAAGCCACGGCACGCTGGGCGCGGGTAAGATGCCGAGCGTGAAAACCATGTTCGAGGATGTCTACGAAGAGATGCCCTGGCACATCCGCCGCCAGCGCCAGCAGCTTGGGGTCTGAAGCCATGGCGACGATGAACATGATCCAGGCCATCAACTCCGCCATGGACGTGATGCTGACGAAGGATCCCAACGTGCTCGTGTTCGGCGAAGACGTGGGCTATTTCGGCGGCGTCTTCCGCGCAACCGAAGGCCTGCAGAAAAAGCACGGCCTCACACGCTGCTTCGACACGCCCATCGGCGAGGGCGGCATCGTTGCCGTTGCCATCGGCATGGGCGCCTATGGTTTGCGCCCCGTCGTGGAAATCCAGTTCGCCGATTACATCTATCCCGCCTTCGACCAGATCGTGTCGGAAGCCGCGCGCCTGCGTTATCGCTCGGCGGGCGATTTCACCGCGCCCATGACCGTGCGCACGCCCTATGGCGGCGGCATCTTCGGCGGCCAGACGCACAGCCAAAGCCCAGAAGCGATCTTCACCCATGTTTCCGGTTTAAAAACGGTAGTGCCCGCCACGCCCTACGATGCGAAAGGCCTGTTGATCGCGGCAATCGAAGACAACGATCCGGTGATCTTCCTCGAACCCAAACGCATCTATAACGGCCCGTTCGACGGCCATCATGACCGCCCCGTGCAACCATGGTCGAAACATCCCGCAAGCGATGTGCCCGACGGCTATTACACCGTGCCGCTCGGCAAGGCGGCCATCGTGCGCGAAGGCGCCGATCTCACCGCGCTTGCCTATGGCACGATGGCGCATGTCGCGCTCGCGTCCGCCGAAGACGCACAGATCGACGCCGAAGTGATCGACCTGCGCACGCTTCTGCCGCTCGACATCGACACCATCACAAAGTCGGTCGAGAAAACCGGCCGCTGCGTGATCGTCCATGAAGCCACGCGCACCAGCGGCTTCGGCGCCGAACTCGCCGCCCTGGTACAGGAATACTGTTTCCACCATCTCGAAGCGCCCATAGAGCGCGTCACCGGCTGGGACACGCCCTATCCGCACGCCTTCGAGTGGGATTACTTCCCCGGACCCAAACGCGTCATCGAAGCGATGCGCCGCGCGATGGAGGCATAAGATGGGTCGTTACGTCTTCAAACTCCCCGACGTCGGCGAAGGCACCGCCTAAGCCGAAATCGTCGCGTGGCACGTCAAGGTCGGCGACACGATCGAAGAAGACCAGAACCTCGTCGACGTGATGACCGACAAGGCCACCGTCGAAATGACCTCGCCGGTTTCGGGAAAAGTGATCTCGCTGCACGGCGAACCCGGCCAGATGGCAGCGGTCGGTTCGGCGCTGGTCGAACTGGAAGTGGAAGGTGCGGGCAACGCGGCGGGAAATGGTAAGGCAGCACCAGCACCGAAACCTGCTCCGATCCCAAAAGAAAAGAAAAACTCCCTCGCCCCCGGAGGGGGAGAGGGTCGGGGTGAGGGGGCGAGTGCCCCAACACATTCCGAACCACCGAAATCGTTGCAACAATCTCCCCCTCACCCCAGCCCTCTCCCCCTCCGGGGGCGAGGGAGCGAAGATGTAAAGCGCAGCTTCGGCGAC
>CAZTCU010000068.1:0-10895 GCA_964612235.1 uncultured Rhizobium sp. | reverse complement strand
ACGCCGTTGGTGATGGCCCCGCCCATGGCGACGGTCACGATGTCGTTCAGCCAGAGGTAGCGCGGGTCGCCGGTCTCGAAGACGGGCGCGGTGCGGAAATAGAGCGTGCGATAGTCCTGTTCGGTCGCCGTGCCGCCCGCCGCGCGCTGGCGGCGGATTTCGGTCAGTGGGCGCAATATCCCGCGATAGGAGACATAGATCTTCGCCCCATCGTCGGTCTGCCAGGTGACGCGCGCGTCGAGGCGCAGGACATCACGCGTCTCCTCGATCAGCGCCCAGTCGCCCCCGCCGTTCAGCACCTTGCCGCGCAAGCGCTCGCCCTCGAACGCGCCGCCCGTCACCACCGCGATCATGCGCCGGCCCATATGTCCGGCCCCCGTGTCGTGCTGCACGGGTTCGAGCGTCGCGTGATAGGTGCAGAGCGGGCGCGTCCTCAGTTCGGGCATGGGTCAGTTCTTGAAGCTCAGCGTGACGCCGAACGTGCGCGGCGGCGCATACGGCACAAGCACCTGACCGAACGGCGCGAACGCAGTCACATAAGTCGCGACCAGCTTGTCACCCAGATTCTTGCCCCACAGCGCAACCTCCCAATGGTCGTCGAGCGAGGAAAGTGCGATCCGCCCATCGACCATCGAATAACCCAATTGGGTCTGCGTCGGGATGTTGGTGACCTCGAAATAGTATTTCGACGTGTGCATGAAATCGAGGCGTGCCGACAACACGCCGAAATCGACGGGTTCGCTGAACTGCACGCCGAGCGCGATCTTGTTTTGGGGTGCGCGCGTGAGCACGTTGTCGACGTGGCAGATCGAAGCCGCCGGAGCGCATTTGGTTATGGGCGCGTCGAGGTACGTATAGTTGCCGTCGATCTGCCAATGCGGGAAGGGGACAAGCACGAATTCCAGTTCCGCACCCCGGACGCGGGCTTCGGCGGCATTGCCGATGACCAGGCCCACAAGCGGGATGAGTTGCGAGATTTGAAGACCGCTGTAGTTTGCTTGGAAAATATCGCCGTTTAACTGCAGGCGATCGTCCCACCATCTCGTTTTCGCGCCGACCTCATAGCTCCAGACAAATTCCGGATCGTATGGCGTCCGCGCGCTGTTTGCGTTGCCCGCAATACCCTGGAAGCCGCCGCTCTTGAAGCCGCGCGAGGCGCTGAAATAGGCCATCGCGTCGTCTGTGACCTGCCATTCGAGGGCCGCCTTCGGCGTGAAGGCACTCCAGCTCTTGCTGGCATGAACGTCATAGTCCGCTGCCAGCGGGGGTGGCAGAACGCCTGGCACCGTCGTGCTGACAAGGTAACCGGCGAATTCGCCGTCCTTGTTTTCCCACGTCATGCGTGCGCCGAAGGTTGCCGTGAGAGAATCCAGAATTTTGTAATTGGCCTGTCCAAAGATCGCGACGCTTCTGCTGCTCACGTCCTGCGGATAGTTCGCAAAGCCGGTGGCCGCTGGAAACTGCTGGAACAGACCTTCTGTGCGGTCATTTTGTTCGTGCAGGAAATAGAAGCCTGCCACGCCGGTCAGGCGTTCATCCATCGTATCGAACCCAAGCCGCAATTCTTGACTGAACTGCTTGTTCTTCTCGGAGTCTATTTCGGTGGATTCAATTTGTGCGGGCGGATTCACCGGATTGCTGAAAAATGGCGTCAGCGTGCCGATCCGGGTGTCGCGATAGGCGCTGATCGAAGTGATCGTTCCCAGCGGGGTTGTCCAGTTGATTTCGCCGCGCACCGTCGCGAGATCGCGCCGCAGATAGCCGTCGGTATAAGCGTTCACCACGCGCGGATCGGGATTGATGCCGACGCAATGGACGCCGCCGGCCAGGGCGTCGTTGCAAATATTGTGACGAGGATTGCCCTTCTGATCCTGATGCGTGTAGTCCGCGGCCAGGATCATTTCGAGGTTGTCGTTCGGAACGAAGCGAAGTTGGCCCTGAACCGTGGCGAGATGTTCGTCGTTCACGCGGTTGCCGGTCGTTTCGTTGAACTCGTAACCGCTGCGATTCTTGCTCGACGCGCCGGCTGCAAAAAACAGATTGTCGGTCAGGGGCACGTTGACCCGCCCGTTGACGTTGATCTGGTTGTAATTGCCGACTGTTGCCGAAGCTTGCAGCGAAGGTTTGTCGTCGGCTTTCTTGCTGATGAGATTGACAAGGCCGCCCGCGGCATTCTTTCCGTAGAGCGTGCCCTGTGGCCCCCGAAGGACTTCGATGCGTTCCAGGTTGTAGGCGTCGATATCGGCAATTCCGCCTTTGCCCACATACACGCCGTCCATGAACACCACGACGGACGGATCGCCGGCCGCGTTCTGGCTCACTGCTTCCGAACTTCCGATGCCGCGAATGCTCAGGTTCAATTCCGCAGGCGTAAACGCCGTTGCGCTGAAGCCCGGCGTACGCAGCGCGATATCGGTGAGCGATTCGATGTGGCTCTTCTCGAGATCTTGCGCGGTATAGGCGGTCACGGCGAGCGGGATGCGCTGAATGTCCTGTTCCACCTTTTCGGCGGTCACGATCACGGTTTCGACCGCATCCACATCAGGGTCAGCCGCATAGGCGGGCAGGGCACCCGCGCAAGCGAGCGCGAAAGCCGCGACGGATGCTTTAAGCGCTGTGCGATGAATGGTCATGAATTCCTCCCCTCGGCGAAATCACGTGCCCGCCGATTCATTAGCGTTCTAAGTTATTGGAACATGCGCGATGTATAGAAAGCTAATCAATGCGCTTGTGCTGACAGAGGTGTCGGCGCATCTACGAAGAAATCGCAAGGATCGCCGGAAATCCGTCTTTTTCCGCGCCTCATTGCGTGGAAGCGGAATCTACGAAACGGAAAAAGCTGGAACTTGTGGCATCCTGGCCACGCCTGAGAATCCCAAAAATTTGTGGCTTGGTCGCCGTCAACCGAAGGTGGATTCGCGCCCGTGATGCCCTTGGTTGACTTGTTAACCATGGGGCGGGTCCACTCAATTATGGCCGGAGACGCGGACATCTGGAAAAAAGCCGCCGGCGCGGCCATTGGCGTGGTCGGCGCGCTGGCCGCCGTTGGCCTGGGTTTTTCGCTGTCGCGGGCATGGAACGCCGAAGCGCCCCCATCCCGCATCGAGATTTCTCTGCCGTCCGTGGCGCCTGCCGCTCTACCCCCGGCGGCCGCCAAGGTGCCCGCTCCGCCGCCACCCGCGAAAGCCGTTCCCCCGTTGGTTGCCGTACCGAAAGTTGCCGCGCCCAAAGCCTCGCCGGTGCCGCAACAACAGGCTGCAATCGCCACGCCGGAAACCCCGGAACCTCAAGCGCCCGTTACCGGCAAGCCAATGATCGCCATCATCGTCGACGACCTGGGCCCCGATATCGCGGGCACGCGCCGCGCCATCCGGCTGCCGAAGGACGTGACGCTCGCGTTCCTGCCCTATCCCGAGAAGACGCCAGAGCTTTCGCACGATGCGTTCTGTGCGGGCCATGAAGTCATCCTCCACATGCCCATGGAGCCCAAGGGCAATCTCAATCCCGGTCCGAACGCGCTGACGGTCGGATTGCCGAAGGAAGAAGTGCAGCGCCGCCTGCTGTGGGCGCTGTCGCGCGTGCCGGAAGCCGACGGCGTGAACAATCACGAGGGAAGCTGGTTCACCTCGGATCACAAGGCGCTGATCCCGGTAATGCAGGTGCTGGCCGAGAAGCATCTGTTCTTTCTGGATTCCCGCACGACCACACAGTCCAAGGGCGTGAAGCTTGCGCGCGCGGCGGGTGTTCCCGTGGCGGGCCGCGACGTCTTCATCGATGACGTCGTGGAGTCCGATGCCATTGCACGGCAGTTGGGACAGATCGAGTCGCTGGCGCGCCGAAAGGGCCTCGCCATCGCTATCGGCCATCCGCACCATCAAACGCTGGCCGCGCTGGAAGCCTGGATACCGGCAATCGAAAAACAGGGCTATGTGCTGATCCCGGTCAGCGAAGCGATCAAGCGGCGCAACAGTTCACTGTCCGCGACGGCTGAGTGAGGCGGTCCGCACCGCTTCGTCGGCGGCGGTGAGCAGCGCCTTCGCCTTGTTCACCGTTTCCTGGAATTCGGCTTCGGGATCGCTGTCTGCAACGACGCCGCCGCCGGCCTGCACATACATCGTGCCGTCTTTGACGAGCGCCGTGCGAAGCACGATGCAGGTGGCCATCGAACCGTCGGCCGCGAAATAGCCGACCGCGCCAGCATAGACCGCGCCGCGCTTTTCCTTCTCGAACTCGTCGATGATCTCCATGGCGCGGATCTTCGGCGCGCCGGAAAGCGTTCCCGCCGGTAATCCCGCCGCCAGCGCATCGATGGCATCGAGGCCATCGCGGATTTTGCCTTCGACGTTCGAAACCAGATGCATCACATGGCTGTAGCGTTCGATGAAGAAACTGTCCGTCACCTTCACAGTGCCGGTGGACGCCACGCGCCCCACATCGTTACGACCCAGATCGAGGAGCATGAGGTGTTCGGCGCGCTCCTTCGGATCGGCCATCAATTCTTCGGCCAATGCCACGTCTTCATGCGGCGTGCTTCCCCGTTTGCGCGTGCCGGCAATGGGGCGGATCGTGACGGTTCCGTCGCGCAGACGAACAAGAATTTCGGGACTCGATCCGACGATTGCGAAGCCTGGGAAAGCGAGATGATAAAGGAACGGCGACGGGTTCAAGCGGCGCAGCGCGCGGTACAGTGAAAACGGCGGCAGGGCGAACGGCTTGCGGAAGCGCTGGCTCGGCACGACCTGAAAGATGTCGCCGGCGCGGATGTATTCCTTCGCGCGTTCGACAATCGAGAGATATTCGTCATGCGTCGTGTTTGAATCGACCGTCGAGATCGCCGGAAGATTTTCGGGAACGGGTGCCGCCGCCGGGGCAGGGCGCTCCAGGTCGGCCACCGCATCGTTCAGCCGTTCGCAACCGCGCGCGTAAGCCCCGCGCGCATCGACGCCCTTCTCGGGCCGCACCGGCGTGACGATGATGATCTCGTCCTTGATGGTGTCGAATATCGCCGTGATCGTCGGACGAATGAGAATGGCATCCGGCAAATTCAGCGGATCGGGCGGCGGTGGTCCGAGCCGTTCGATCAGGCGCACCGTGTCGTAACCGAGATAGCCGAACAACCCCACCGCCATCGGCGGCAACTCCGGCGGCAATTCCATCTGCGTTTCGCGCAGCAGCAGGCGTAGCGACTCCAGCGGCTTGTCGGCCAATTCGGCGGGCACGAATTTGTTTGCGTCCGCGCGCGCGTCGCGATTGATCTCGGCCTTGCCGTTCACGCAGCGCCAGATGAGGTCCGGCTTCAAACCGATGATCGAATAACGCCCGCGCGCCTCGCCGCCTTGCACGCTTTCGAGCAGGAAGGCGTTGTCGCGTCCCTCGCCGAGCTTGAGGAATGCCGAAACCGGCGTTTCCAGGTCGGCGATCAGCTTTGTGTAAAGCGCCTGCGGGCGGCCTTCGTCATAGGCGCGCGCGAAGGCGGCGAAATCGGGATGGGTCGCCATCGATCGCTCACGAGCCTTCGCCGGTGACTTGGTTCACGCGGTCCTGGTGGATGGTGACGCCCTGTTTCTTCTTGGCCGCTTCCGCGAGCGACAAGGTGATATCGCTTCCCATCTCCGCGCCCGCGCGTTCCACGCTCACTTCGAATTGCGGATTGCCGGTCGGCGGCGGGATGTGCAGCACGCCGGTCGTCAGCGCCACGATATATCCGCTGCCTTTCGCAGCCGGGCCGAACACGCCGACATGAGCAGGCTTCTCGAAGACGGAAGCCATCAGCGCGGGCGAGAAGGTATCGCTTTTCATCTGCCGCTGCAGGCCGGGACTCTTTTGCACCGTCGCGCCCACGGATTTCGCCGCGTTCGCAAGGGTGCCGTCCTTCGTCGCCTGATCGGCCAGAGCCTTGGCTTTCGCTTCAAGCTGTTTCTCGCGCTCTCTCATCATCCATTCGTCGGTCGCGGCGGCGCGCACCTGATCGAGCGGCTTCAGCTTCGGCGGTATCACGCCGTCCACCTTGACGGCGTAGTAATTGGTCGTCTTGGTCTGGAACGGCTCGCCTTCCTCGCCGACTTCAGCCTGCAACACCTGCGGCATGAAATCGGGATCGTCGGGCAGGTTGGCCTTCGTGCCGTCGGCCGCCAGTCCATGCGCGTCGACCGACGCAAGATGCACCACGCGCATTCCCGCCTTCTTCGCCGCATCGGTCAGCGTGTCGCCGCCGTCGACGGCTTCCTGATAGGCGTTGGCGATATCCACCAGCTTGCCGCCCGCAAGCTGTTTCTTGATTGCTTCGGCGATCTCGCCCTTCACGTCGTCGAGCGTCTTGTTCACGCCCGGCGTGATTTTGGTCACGCGCATCAGCACCCAGCCGAACGGGCCTTTCACCGGCTGCGTTATCCCGCCTTCCGGCACCGAGAACGCCGCCTTGCCGAGATCTCCTCCAAGGGCCGATTGCGTCGTCGTGCCGATCGACAATTCGTTTGCCTTCAATCCGCGCGCCTTGCCGATGTCGGCGAAACTCGTTCCTGCGTCGATCTTGGCGCGGGCCGCTTTCGCGTCGGCTTCGGTGGGGAAGATGACCTGCTCGATATCGCGCTTTTCGGCGATGTTGTAGGTATCCTTCTGCGCCTCATATTGCTGCTTGATCTGCGCGTCGGTCACGGCCGGAATTTTGCTCATGACGTCTTCGGGTGTCGCGATGGCGTAAGTGACTTCGCGATATTCCGGTGTCGAGAAGCTTGCCGCATGTGCCTTCACATAGGCCGTCAGCTGCGCATCGGTCGGCGGCGCGATGGCGCCCACGGCGTTCGCGGGCAGTTCGAAATAATCCGCGGCGCGCACCTCGGACTGATAGGCATAGATCGCGGTCACCAATCCCGGCGGCATCTGGAATCCGCCTTGCACCGCACGCGCAAGCTGGTCGCGCGCCGTTTCGGTGCGGATGAGATCGATGAAACCCTGTTCGGTGAAATCATTGCGCGCGGCGACCTGCAGGAACGTCTGCTTGTCGAACGTACCGAGCGGTCCCTTGAATTGCGGCATGTTTCTGATCTGCGCCGCCACCAGCGCGTCGCTGACCGTGAGTTTCAGCTTGTCCACGATGTTGTCGAGCGCGGCACGGATGAGGGAGCGGTCGAGCACCTGCTTGCCCAGGTCCATGGCGCGCGCCATCTCGGGGGTGAATTCACCCTCCATGCCGCGCTGGCGCATCTCGCCGCGATATTCGCGCTGGAATTCCTCCAGCGTGATCGCCCGGCTGCCGACGCTCGCCACATCGGTCGAGGTCTTGCCCTGGAAGATGTCGCCGATGCCCCACATGGCGAACGCCAGGGCCAGCACGCCCAGGAAGATGGACGAGACCCACGACTTGGCGAAACCACGCATCTTCTGAAGCATGACGAAATCCCGGCCTTGGCGGCGAAAAGCGGCGGATGATAGGGAGGGGGCCTTGTAGGGGCAAGCAAGGCACAAGGCTAGAGCTATGAGGCAGTTGATCGCCGGAAACTGGAAAATGAACGGCACCCGCGAGAGCTTGCGGGAGCTGGCCGATTTGCGGGCCGCGCTGGCCGCCAGACCGCCCCGGGCGGACGTGCTGATCTGCCCGCCGGCCACGCTTCTGAGTCGCGCCTTCGCCTCGGTCGCCCATGAGTTTGAGTTGGGCGGGCAGGATTGCCATGCCGAAATCTCCGGCGCCTTCACCGGCGACATCAGCGCCGAGATGCTGAAGGACGCGGGCGCAAGCGCGGTGATCGTCGGCCATTCCGAGCGCCGCCAATATCACGGCGAGACCGACGCGCAGGTCGCCGCGAAAGCGAAGGCCGCATGGCGTGCCGGGCTGCTTGCCATCGTCTGCATCGGCGAGACGGAAGATCAGCGCGATGCGGGCAAGGCGCATCATGTATGCGAGAACCAGATCACGGGCAGCCTTCCCGACGGCGCTACGGCGGCGAACACCGCCGTCGCTTACGAACCCATCTGGGCCATCGGCACCGGCCGCACGCCCACCTCTGCCGAGATCGCTGACGTCCATCGCCACATCCGCAAATGTCTCACCGATCGTTTCGGTGCGGAGGGCGCGGCCGTGCGCATCCTCTATGGCGGTTCGATGAAGCCCTCCAACGCCGCGGAAATCCTGAAACTGGAAAATGTTGGCGGTGGTTTGATCGGTGGCGCGAGCCTGAAAGCCGCTGATTTTCTGGCGATTATCGCTTGCGCCGCAGGCGCTTAGACTATTCGGACCATACTTCGTTAACACCTGCCATGCGATTTTTCGAGCCAGGAGTGGGTTCGGGCGATGCAGCGGCTTTCTTACGACAACGCGCAGGTGCTGGTGTACGACCCCGTCGCGGCCAATCGCAACGCGACGCGGGCCGCGCTCTACATGCTCGGCTTTCGCCACATCGAAACGGTGGCCACGCTCGAAGCCTTCGCCGAATTCATCTTCAAGACGCCGCCGGATCTCGCACTGTGCGAAGCGCAAGGCGCGGGCGCGCAGCTTTGCGACTTGATCCAGAATCTTCGTCAGGGCGCGGGTGAAAATCCGTTTCTCGTCGTGATCGTGACGGCGTGGGACAATTCCAACGCCCTGGTCAACAGCGTGCTCAATTCCGGCGCGGACGATCTTCTGCTGCGGCCGTTCTCGGTCGCGCAACTGGGCCAGCGCGTGCGCGCGCACATCGAACGCCGCAAGGGCTTCGTCATCACCACCGACTATGTCGGCCCCGACCGCCGCCGCGACAGCAACCATCGCGGTTCGAATGTCGAACTCTACCAGCCGCCCAATTCGCTCAAGATGAAAGCCGCCGATGGACTGTCTGGCGAAGAGGTGCAGGCGCGCCTCGAAGGCGAACTGCGCACCGCGCGCGACGTGTTCGGCGCGGAGAAGTTGCGCCGCGATGCGTTCCAGATCTCGGTGCTATGGAGGCTTCTGCAAAGCTATGCGCCCGGCGTGGTGCAATACGAACTCGATCTCGCCAAACTCACGGGCCTCACGCAAAGCGTCTCCAGCCGCTGCCTCGGAACGGATCACGCCGCCGCCGTGCAATGGTGCGATGAAATCCTGAGCGCCATCGACGGGCTCGGCAAAGGCGTGGACCGCAACGCCACGATGCACCTGCTCGGCAAGGCAGCACTTCACCTGGGCCAGGTCTTCGACCCCAACACCCCTGCCAACGAACGCCTAAGCCAGATCGACGCCACCGTCGCGATCATCCACGCCCGCCAGGCGATGGAAATGGCCTCCTAGGCCATAATATTTGCCAATTCCGCTGGAAGGATCGCGCTTCGGCGAGGAAGCGGGGCATCTTCATGCGAAACGGTCCATTGATCTTCTTTTTCGCGATTGTCGCGAGTTTGCCCGCCTCGGCCCAACCGAACCACGGACGCACGCCGCGTTTCGGCGATTTCGGGACGGTCACCGCCGCACAAGTCATTCCGAATTCGGCAAAGCCCGGCAAATACCCCACACTCGCCGCACGCCGTCACGAGGAAGGCTCCGTCAGACTTGCGCTCACGATAACGCCCGAGGGAAACCTCAAGCACGCCGAAGTGCTGAAATCGAGCGGCAGCGCGTCGCTCGATGCGGGCGCGATCCTCGCGGTTTACGACTGGCGGTTCGTGCCCGCGCAGAACCATGGCCTGAATGTCGAAGGCCACACCGAAATCTCGTTCGACTTCCACATTGAGGATGCCGACGGCAGCGAAACCGAAAATCCCGTTCCGTCTTTGCCGCCGCGCGACGGGATTCCGGTGATGGACGATGCGCTGGTGGCCCAGGGCGTCACCGCCCCGATACGCAAGCCCACAGACCAGCCCCTAGGTGCAACCGGGCAGGGCAAGGTCGGTCTCGAACTTGTTCTGGGTACGGATGGTCAGGTCGATGACGTCACCGTCACACAATCGAGCGGCGACCCGCGCCTCGACGCGGCAGCCCAACTTTCCGCCGCCAACTGGCGCTACACGCCGGCCAAAAGGGATGGACAGCCGATTTTCGTGCGGCTTCCGGTCGTCGTTAACTTCGAATCTGCCGCCAATTAAGGTTCCCTAACCCCGCACTCGATCACATCATTTACCTTTGAGCGGTTGCAGGCGGGCAGGCTTCGCTTTATCTAGCCGCCATCACCAACCGGACGTCCCATGCAAACCGTTCTTGTCGTCTTTCAGCTTTTCATCTCGATCGCGCTGATCGTGGTCGTGCTGCTCCAGAAGTCCGAGGGCGGCGCCTTCGGGATGGGCGGCAGCGGATCGGGGCTGGGCGGCCTTTTCTCGCCGCGCGGTGCGGCTGATGCGCTGACACGGGCGACGACGATTCTGGGTGTCCTGTTCTTCCTCACCTCGGTCGCTCTCACGATCCTCTCCCAGCATGGCGGCACCCAGAAGCCGGCATCGATTCTCGATTCTCCGGCGACGGCTCCCGCTTCGGCTCCGGCCACGCCCGCCGCACCCGCCAAACCCGCGGTTCCGAAGCCGCACTAAAGACGTTCGATTCCAGTTACTTCCGGCTCTCTTCTCAGCCGGTTGTTGAACTTTTCATTTTCGCGCTTTTTGAGCTTGAGCCGGACAGCGCCTTAGGACATGGTGGCCTTCCATGGCGCGGTTGATCTTCATTACCGGCGGCGTGGTCTCCTCCCTTGGGAAAGGTCTCGCATCGGCGGCACTCGGTGCTTTGCTGCAGGCTCGCGGTTATCGCGTGCGTCTGCGCAAGCTTGACCCCTATCTCAACGTCGATCCGGGCACGATGAGCCCGTTCCAGCATGGCGAGGTCTACGTCACCGACGACGGGGCGGAGACCGATCTCGACCTCGGCCATTATGAGCGCTTCACCGGTGTCTCGGCCCGCAAGTCCGACAACATCACCTCGGGCCGCATCTACAGCCAGGTGATCGAGAAGGAGCGCAAGGGCG